>CAYTWX010000033.1:0-7878 GCA_964442085.1 uncultured Methylobacillus sp.
AAGAAGAGGTTTTGAACACTTTGGACAATCTTCATCAATAGATTTTTGAGTTATTTTAGATCGATCTAAGTCTTTCTTCTCATTAACTTGTTTATCAAAATCTTTCCAAAAATCAGATAAAACTGATAACCATTCTTTTTTGTCAGCTGCAATGTCGTCCAATTGCGATTCTAATTGAGCTGTAAAATCATAATCAACATAATGGGAAAAATGTTCAGTTAAAAAATCGTTTACTACTTTTCCAACATCAGTGGGCATAAATCTTTTTTTCTCAAGAAGAACATACTCCCTCTCTTGAAGCGTTGAAATTATATTGGAGTAAGTTGAGGGGCGACCAATTCCGTATTCTTCTAAAGTTTTAACAAGGCTAGCCTCTGAATATCTAGGTGGGGGTTCGGTAAAGTGTTGATCACCTTTTATTTTTTCAATATCTAATATTTCACCCACTTCTAAAGGCGGGAGGGTTGATGAACTTTCTTTTTCATCGGCACGCTCATCTTGATCTTCCATATAAACCGACATAAATCCTGGAAATTTTAATGTTTGACCAGATGCCCTAAAAATGCTTTCACCTTTACCAATTTCAAGATCAACACTGACAGCGTCAAATATAGCTGGAGTCATTTGGCACGATAATGTTCTTTGCCAAATCATTTCATAAAGTTTAAATTGCTCATCGCTAAGATATTTTTTTAAACTTGAAGGAGTCCTACTTACATCTGTTGGCCTAATTGCTTCATGTGCTTCTTGTGCATTCTTCGATTTAGTTTTGTACCCAATAGCTATTTTTGGGAGATACTCCGGGTCATAATTGGCTTTTAGGTATGCACGAATTTGTTGGATGACATCGTTTGATAAAGTCATCGAATCAGTTCTCATATATGAAATTAGCCCAACTGTCTCACTTCCTGTATCAATACCTTCGTAAAGTTTTTGCGCAGTAATCATTGTTCTTTTTGTGGTAAACCCGAGCTTTCGAACCGCTTGTTGTTGAAGTGTCGATGTTGTAAATGGAGCAGAAGGATTTCTCATTCGTTGTTTTTTATCAACTCTAGATATCCTTGTTTTACCAGCACTTTTTAAAAGCAATTCACCAACAATTTTCTCACTTTGTCTTTTATCAGTAACAGTAAATTGTTCAATTTTTTTATTATCTAAAAGATATAATTTGGAAGTGAATTGAGATTGTTTTTTCTTTGCTTCCAAGTGCAACGTCCAATATTCTTTTGCATTAAACTTTTCAATTTCAGCTTCACGCTCCATTATCAATCTTAGTGCAGGACTCTGAACTCTTCCTGCAGAAAGCCCATAGCGTATTTTTGACCATAATAAGGGTGAAAGATTGAAGCCTATTAGGTAGTCTAAAGCTTGTCTCGACTGTTGAGCCCTTACTAATGCTAAAGCTATGTCTCTTGGCTCTTCAATAGCTTCAATAATTGCTGATTTTGTTATTTCTTGAAATACAACTCTTTTAATTACTTTATTTTTTAGTAATTTCTTCTCGTTTAAGATTTCAGCAATATGCCATGCTATAGCCTCTCCTTCTCTATCAGGATCTGTTGCAAGAAGAATCTCATCACATTTCTTTGCTGCTTTTGATATTGCATCCATATGCTTTTTATTTCTATCAATAAGAGCATATTTCATTTCAAAACTTTTTGTATCAATTCCTTCTGATTTTGGAAGAAGGTTTCTGATATGCCCATATGATGCTAAAACTTCGAATCCAGACCCTAAGTATTTGGATAATGTTTTTGCTTTCGAAGGGGATTCAACTATGAGTAGTTTTGTCATTATTGTATTTTAAATTTGTACTAGTAAAAATTATGCATGATAAGGATAAAGTAGGAACTATTCAAGTAAATCACCGATTAAATATAAAAGTATAGTTAGTTAGCAAACATTTCGTCACTCAACTAATTAATCGCTACTGAAGGATCTACCTCCGTCTACATTCAAAATTTGTCCAGTAATAAAGGGTGAATTTAGCAGTAAGAATTCAATTGCTTTTGCAATATCATCTGCCTCACCAACTTTTTTTAGCATGGTTTGAGATATAACTTTGTTACGATAATCTTCATCAAATTCATTGGAATTATCTGGCCATAAAATAGGGCCTGGAGCAATAGCATTAACTCTAACTTTAGGCCCAAGTTCTTTTGCAAGTGATTTGGTGAGCGTTGACAATCCTGATTTGGCAATTGAGTAGATAATATATTTTTCTTTTGGATTTGTTATATGCGCATCAGTAATATTAATTATAGAACCTGTAGTGAGCTCTAAAAAAGGCGCAGCTTCTTTAGATAAGAAAAGGGCAGCTTTAAGATTGCTCCCAATAAGGTCATCCCAATTTGATTCATCAATCTCATTAATACTGGTGCGGTAGTATGATGACGCATTATTGATAAGGAAATTTAATTGCCCGAAAGTGTTAATAGCCTCATTAATAATCAATGGATAATTATTTGAATCTAATAGATCAGCTTGAATCATAGATGCAGAATCTTTGCGGATGCCGTTTAGCTCATCTTTAAGCGAGCTTGCTTCTTTATCCGAACTTTTATAATGAATAATAATATCAATATTAGCCTTATGGAGCCTCCGGCATATAGCTGCACCAATTCTTTTAGCACCACCAGTAATTATTGCAACTTGTTTTTTTTTATTCATTTTCTGTTTAAGTTATTAATTGAGGTTATTATAATCTATCAATATGAACAAATTGCCAACACTAAATAAATTAGAAACATTAAAGGTGTTTACCTTTTTTAATTTTTTACCCTGAGTTTTTTAATGAAGAAATCTATAATCAGACCTATCAGAAGTTATGTCTTAAGGCAGGGAAGACTTACTAAACATCAAGCAGAAGGAATCAAAATTCATTCACCTCTGTATGCTGTCCCATTCAGTGATGATACTCTTAATTGGGACACTATTTTTAGAAATAACGGAAAGAAAATTATTGAAATAGGTTTTGGTATGGGGCATACAACTGCTGAGATTGCTAAAAATTTGCCTGACTCTAATTTTGTTGCAATTGATGTTCATTCGCCTGGTGTTGGAAATCTTTTAAATAAAATAAAAGAGAATGAGTTGAGTAACTTAAAAATTATTCAGCATGATGCAGTTGAGGTATTAGAAAAAATGGTATTAGATGAGAGTCTAGATGCTATACATATTTTTTTCCCAGACCCGTGGCATAAAAAACGGCATAATAAAAGAAGGTTAATTCAAGAACCTTTTCTGGAGTTGGTTAGTAGAAAATTAAAAAAAGAGGGATATGTTCATGTAGCCACTGATTGGCAAGATTATGCTGATTGGATAATAGAGTGTTTTAAGAAAAATAAAATATATAAGACTATGAATAGTGATTTCTCTAAAAAACCTTCATACCGACCTAAAACAAAATATGAAGATAGAGGGATTAATTTAGGACATCAAGTTTGGGATATTATTTTTATTAAGGATTAACCAATTCTGAATGACCTCATCTGCCTCCTCAATACCCTTTTTCTTTAAACTAGAGAATAGCTGAATAGTACATTTAGTTTGGTATAAATCAGCCCATTTGGTTTGAATTATTTTTTTTACATCAGAAAGAGTTCTAAGCGATTTGTCTTTTGATAGCTTATCGGATTTTGTAAGCAGTATATGGATTGGTTTCTGTCTCGGAGCAAACCAATCAAGCATTTGAATATCGAGTATAGTTAAGGGCCTTCTGATGTCCATCACTATAACAAGACCAGATAAACTATTTCTTTCTTGAAGGTATCTAGGTAGTGTTTTTACCCAATGATCCTTCATAGCCCCTGGTACTTTTGCATACCCATAGCCAGGAAGGTCAACCAATGACATATGTTCCCCAATGCTAAAAAAATTTATTAACTGAGTTCTACCCGGCTGTTTACTGACGTAGGCAAGACGATTTTGCTTACTTAAAGAATTGATTGCACTTGATTTTCCAGCATTAGATCTTCCAGCGAATGCAATTTCAATTCCCTCGTCAATAGGTAACTCATCAAAGTGATTTACCGAAATAACAAACTTAGCATTTTGCAAAAAAGCCATTTTTTCCCCTTTTCAATTGAGTTAATGCTATCACGTTGTGCGTATTTTGGTTAAAATAGACCCTCTATAGAATTAACCTCGGAGTTCTAATGATAAGATTTATTCAATTTATTGGTTTTGTTATAACTTTTTTAAGCTTTGCAGTTAGTGCTGAAAGTATTCTTTCTTCATCAGAATTAGCTAGTTCAAAAAAAATCGTTAATAACCTATGTATCGCATGTCATGCAATTGATGGTAATAGTTTAATTCCAGTTAATCCAAAGCTAGCAGGACAGCATGCCGCTTATATTACAAAACAACTTAAAAATTTTAAAAGTGGACTTAGAGAAAATGCAGTAATGGCAGGTATGGTAGCAAATTTGACTGAGAAGGATATGGAAAACCTTGGACATTATTTTTCAGAACAAGTTATTTCATTATCATTGGCCGAAAAAAATGGTGTTGGGTCATTAGGTGAAAATATTTTTCGTGCAGGTATAAAAAATAAGGGGGTCCCAGCATGCGCAAGCTGTCATGGCCCTTCTGGCCATGGAATTCCTGATAAATATCCAAGGCTCAATGCTCAACACTCACAATATATTTTATCTCAACTAAATACCTTTAGGCTTGAGCTAAGAAAGAATGATTCTGATGCGGTTATGAGGACTATAGCTCAAAAAATGACTGAGCAAGAAATGAATGCTGTAGCAGATTATATTCAAGGCCTAAGGTAATTTAATTGCCATTAACTAGTATGCAACTTAAGCAAGTAAGGATGGTCATCTATTCATAATTCAAACACGTGTATATTTTTTGAAAAAATCTGATAAAAATTTAAAAAGTTTTGTTCATCTATTAAGTACGATGAAATTTGCAATCACAATGTTTTCTCTTCTTGCGGTTGCTTCAGTTATTGGTACAGTTCTGAAGCAAAACGAACCGTACAATAATTACATTATCAAATTCGGACAATTTTGGTTTAATATTTTTGAGACAGTAGGACTGTATAATGTATATCAAGCTTTTTGGTTTTTATTGATTTTAATTTTTTTAATTTTATCCACTTCATTATGTATCTCCAGAAATACCCCTAAAATCTTAAGAGATTATAAAAAATTTCAAGATCGTCTTAGAGTAAAGTCATTATTATCCTTTAAACATTCGTATCAATTTTCGATCAAAAAATTCAATGCCAAAAAAATTACTGAATTTTTAAAGTCCAATAATTTTAAAATCAAACATAAGACCAACAACGAAGAGGGTGATTTAATTGTTGCAAAAAAAGGAGATCTCCAAAAATTAGGATATATTTTTACTCATCTAGCAATAGTAATTATTAGTATTGGGGGTTTATTAGATGGAAATTTAGTTTTTAAAGTGCAGGAACTGATGGGAACTAAACAAATTCAGCTATTAGATCAAGAGCTATCTCAAATCCCTTTAGCTGGAAGGATGAGTGAAAAAAATCTTTCATATAGGGCGAGTATTTTATTGTCCGAGGGGGATACAAAAACAGCAGCAATTTTAAGAGCTAAAGAGGGTTATCTTGTTCAAGAGATCCCATTTTCGATCACCTTAAAAGACTTCAATATTGAGCATTACGCAACAGGCCAACCAAAATCATTTAAAAGTGATTTATTGGTAAGGGATAAAAAAACAGGCGAGTCTATAACAAAAACGATCAGCGTTAATAAGCCTTTAACTTATAAGGGGGTAACAATTTATCAGGCCGCTTTTGAGGATGGAGGATCCAAATTAGATTTGTTAGTTTGGAATTTAAATTCTTCAACACCATCTTTTCAGATGAAGTCTGAAATTTTTAAAAATAATAAGCTTACTTTTGAGCGTCAAAACTTAACTCTTGAATTTAAAGACTTTAGAAAGTTTAATATTTTAGAGATAAGTAACAACGAAGAAAAAAAAGCAAAGCCTACTAATGTAGGACCTAATTTCTTATATAAAGTTAGAAACGAGTCAGGTCAAGCCAAAGAATACCAAACTTATCAATTTCCAATAGCTGTTGATGGTAATTATTTTTTCATGAGTGGAACAAGGGACTCACCTCAAGAAGAATTTAAATACCTCAAGGTCCCTGCAGACCAGAACCTTAGCCTTGAAGGCTTTATGATTTTTAAATCCTTACTAAATAACGAGCAAAAAGTTAGTGAAGCAATTAATAAAGGTCTTAATGAGTCAGCTTTTCAAACAAATGAAAAAAAAGAGGCTTTTAAATCAGGAACTCAAAATATTATTAATTCTTTTATTGAAGGAGGGTATAACTCGGTTGTAGAAAAAATGGATTTAAATATTCCTGAGAAAGCCTCATTTTTAGAGAAAGAAAAAGCAGTAAAAACCTATATCAATATAATCTATCTGGTTGGCCAAGAGCTTGTTAAGAGTTACGAAGCTGAGAATCAAAATAAAATAATTTTTCCCACAAACAACACCCCAAGATTTATTCAAGACGCTCTCACTGCATATAGTGATAGTTTTTTTTACGGAGTTCCTTTATATCTTGAATTAAAAGATTTCAAGCATGTCCAAGCGAGTGGCTTACAATTGACAAAATCACCTGGTCAAATATGGGTTTATCTAGGCTCAATACTTTTAGTGATGGGTATATTTTGTATGATTTATATTCAAGAAATTCGTTTATGGATTTTAGTGAAAAATAATAGCAATAGTATGATAGTTTCCTTAGCAACCAATAGAGATCGTATGGATTTTGATCAATATGCAGTAGAACTTCAAGATAAAATTAAAAAAATTACTAATTGATAGGATTAAAAAATGCTCAAAAACACGCAAGATAAATTTATTAGTTATATATTCAGCTTGGTACTTGCAAGTCTAACTATTTTTGCACTGTCAAAATTTAATAGTTTTATGGATAATTATGAAATAATTATTTTAATCGGCTCAGCCATTACATTTGCATGGATGGGAAATGTTTGGTTAAATTTTAGAACATTATTTTCATTTACATTTTTACTATCATTTATCTCTATTTATTTCTACAAAGGTAGTTTGGAGCAAATAGAGCTTAACTTTTTTCTCAAATATTTTTTATCTAGTCAGTCAGCTATTATGTGGATGACTGCCTTATTCCCACTAAGTCTAATTACCTATTGGATCTATTTGCTCAGTAAGCAAGATTTTTATGGAAATCTTGCAACGAAGCTAACCTGGATAGCTACGATGATGGGGTTTATAGGTTTACTGGTTCGCTGGTATGAGTCTTACTTAATTAGCATTGATGTTGGCCATATACCCGTAAGTAATTTGTATGAAGTATTCGTCCTTTTCTGCATAATTACAGCCTTACTTTATCTTCATTATGAAGAAAAGCTAGAAATAAAAAAATTGGGTGCGTTTGTACTTATTATAATTACCGCAGCTGTAGTTTTTATTCTTTGGTATACCTTTGAGAAGGGGGCAAATCAAATACAGCCCTTAGTCCCTGCTCTTCAATCATATTGGATGAAAATTCATGTACCTGCTAACTTTATTGGATATGGCGCATTCGCAATGGCTGCAATGATTTCAGTTGCATATCTGCTTAAAGATAAAGATATCTTAAGCGATCACCTTCCAGAGTTAAATATATTGGATGAAATGACTTATAAAGCCATATCAATTGGATTTATTTTTTTTACAATTGCAACAATATTAGGCGCTGTATGGGCCGCTGAGGCTTGGGGAGGATATTGGTCTTGGGATCCAAAAGAAACTTGGGCATTAATAGTATGGCTAAATTATGCTGCATGGCTTCATTTAAGATTAATTAAAGGGTTAAGAGGGACAGTTTTGGCTTGGTGGTCCTTGGTAGGG
>CAYTWX010000034.1:0-7779 GCA_964442085.1 uncultured Methylobacillus sp.
ATCTAGAGTTCCTTGCTGAACCAGTTCTTAATGCAGTAACTGTTATTAAATACAAGAGTGTAGTTACAACTAGATTAGGTTCTTTAATTAATCCCAATAGGAAATCACCCATTACACTCTCTTCAAGGTGAACATAGTGTTTTGCTTTAGGTGGTTTAATTAAGCTATTACCTTTTAATTCATTAACTGGATTAGGATTCTTGAATAATCTCTTCTCTTTCATATGGGTATAAATAACATTAATCTGACTCTTAATTTTTTCAGCAGAACTCGGTGCTTGTTTATAAATACCCTCTAGAACTGTCAGTAACATATAGTCATCAATATCTACTAATGGAAGCTGACCTAATGTATTTTTTAGATACTTGCTATAAGCTTCTTTCCATCTCTTTATATGCCCATCAGAACTATTAGGGATAATCTTATCTTTAAGTGTTTGTAGATATGCTTTTTCAAAGGTTAAGCCTGTTTGATTGATTTGGTTATGTTTGGCTTTCTTCTTCTCAACAGATGGGTCTATACCTTTTGCCCATTGCTTCTTAAACTCTAGATTAATCTCTCTAGCGGACTGTAAAGAGATAGAAGGGTATGAACCTATGCCCCTTTTAGTTTCTTTACCCTTATTAAACAATCTAGATGTCCAAGTCTTATTCTTTTGTCTATCAACTCTTAATAGCAAACCATTACCATCTTGATGCCATTCGTATTTTTTATCAGATGGACATGCTGCCTTACTTACTTTAAGATTGGTTAGTAGATTCTGTTTGGGCATTGGTATACAGTTTCTTAATTAGTATACAGTCTAGTATACAGTCAAGTTCTAGATTGTACTAGTATGTACTAATATGTATAGTGACGGAATTCTTATAAAATAAGGGTTATAGAAGGTGTTCGGAGTTGTTACTAGTATGTATGAAGCTTGACTTCGCAGTACGCTCCTTCCTCCATATTCAATTAGTATAAATCTAATTAATGTAGAGACTCAATTCGTAAGTTGCCGCTGCCCTTATATTTAATTTAACTATTAAAAAATCTCTTAATTTTCTTTGGTATTTTTCTGTAAAGGTTTATTCTGTCATTCATGATGAAAATTAATAATTTAATATTTATTGCTTTAGCTTTATTTGCCCAAAATGCTCATGCTAACTGGGTACTTTTTTATGAAAGCCAAACGTATGATGCAAAATTACTTTTAAGCTCGGTTCAGCAAGAAAATCAAAAAACTCAAGCGTTAATACTAATAAGTTTTAAAGAAAATTTATTTTCTCAAAAGGTTGGTTCGCAAGTAATATTTCTGGAGCACATTTGTGGCGAAACAAATCCGACAATTATTGAGGAAAAGTTTTATGAAGGCCTAGCTGAAAGAGGTAACGAAATTGATATTGATAAAGATAAAGACTTGATAAAGTTTAAAATATACACAAAAAAAATAGTTCCTAATCTTATTAAGCAAATTTGTATTTAAAATTCATTCAGAACCTTCGTATATTATTCTCCACTTGCCATCTTGAATTTTCCATATCTGTTTCTTTTTAGATAAGTTAGAAATTAGATTGCTTTTGTAATTTTGGCTGAATATTACTATTCTTAATTGTTCTCGGTCTAGATCTGATGGGTATTCATAGATAGATATGTTTTCCAGAGAAATCTTAATTGTCTTAGATTTTTTAAAAACATTTTTTTTAGCAAGCGACCACTGCTCGAACATTGTTTTATTATATATTGCGTCTCTACTATAGAAATTAATATACTGGTCATAATCTTTACTCTCCCAGCTTTTTTTCCAATTTTCTATATTATTTAGAAGTTGATTCTGTTCATCCTGAATATCACTTTCACTTCTTAAGCTTAAATCTTTAATACTTAGATTAGATAAAATAATTGGTGTTCCTGTTGTGTTGAGTATGTGTTCAATTTTAACAAGATCTTTATTTGATAAAACTAGACAACCATCACTGGCCTCAGGAGGCCTACTATATGTTGATTTTGGTGTACCATGAATCCAAATACCTGAACCAGTGTAGTTATTAAATTTATCAAATTTATTTGGATAATTAAGTGGGTATGCACCATCTCCATAAAAATCAGCCAACTCACGCTTTATTTTTTTTTGAAGAAAGTATGTTCCATATGGGGTTTTTTTATCTCCTTCAAACCTTTTTCCGTAACCATTTTTACCAATAGAAACATAATAATCTGATAAATAGTGATATTTTCTTTGATTATTTTCAAATACAAAAAGCCTTGAGCTATCCATATCTACATAAATAAGATATTTGTCTTTTTCGGCAGGTAAAATATTAAATTTGGGTAATTTATTATTATGAGAGCTTAAGTAACCTTTTATTCTTCTTTGAGCTTCTTTTTTGAGCTCGATTACTTTACTGGAATTTATTTTAACAGCACTACCTCCAAAATTATCGATACTCATTGAGTAAGCAGATAATATATCGCCACGTATTAAGTGGGCAAGTTTAAAGTTTGGAGCTAAAATTATTAATTCATCATTGACTTTGTTTGCTTGGGTAAGCTTACCATTTGATATTAATTCTAAAGTTTTGATCAGCAATGATTCAACAGTTTGATTTTTTTTAATCTGTGATACTTCTAAATCCTCTGAATTTACATCGCTAGCTTTTGATTTTATACTATCAGATACTATATTTTTAATTTTATCAATAAATATATTTCTTTGTTCTGATGGGGTTTTATTAAAAAAACCTTCTTGTTTTTTTTGATCGTTTTGTTCAAGACTTAAAGTATTGGAGCAGACGAAAATTAGTATAATAAAAAAATAATACATATTTGTGATCAGGAGCAGTTCTGTTATCTAGAAATTTCTTCTAAGATAAGCCATTGATCATTTTCCCCAGAAAAAAGTAATTTTTTATTAGAAGTTTGATTTAATTTTCCAGATTTATAATTTTGAGTGAAGGTAGCTACAACTTTTTTTTCTTTTTTAAATCTCAATTTAATGCTAGCTATTGAAATAGAAATTGTTTTTTTTGAAATTATTCTACTTGTTCTGTATTTTTGCCATTGCGACTTAGTCATTCCATTTGGGTAATTAAAATTAGGAGAGTAAGAACTTAAATAGCCATCCATATTTTTAGCTTCCCAAGCTACTTTCCAATTCTCTATCGCATCTAATATATTTTCTTTTATTTCTTTTTTTGAAAGTTTTATATTCTTCGTTTCAGTTTTTGTATTTTTCAATTTAATGGTGGTATTTTTTGTATTTGGTTGATAGTTAAATAGTTGTGTGATCATTGATAGCTTAGTTATTGCTACGTTATTTGTCTTGTCTATTTCTAATGCTTTGTTATAGGCCTCACTCGCCATTTTGGTAAAAATATCTCCAAGGTTTATGTGAGCAGTTAAATAGCTAGGATTAGTTTTAATTGCTTGCTCTAGAATTTCTTTTGCAAGTCTGAATTGACCTTTTTCGGCATACAATACAGCAAGATTGTTGAATGGTTCCGGTAGCTCCGGAAATCTCTCGGTTAATTCTCTAAATGTATCAATTGCTTTATTATTCTTACCTAAGTTAGTCTCAATAATTCCTCTATAGAATAATAGTTCTGGATTATTTAAATTATTATCAATATCATTGTTAACCAGAGTTTCAGCGGAGCTATACTTTCCTTTTGTTAAAAGAAGTTTGATTTCGTCTATGTTTGATTGTGCTGATATTGTTGCCGATGATAATAAAATTAAACTCCCTATTATCGTTAGTACATATAATTTATTTTTCATATTTATTCTCTAGAATATAGATATTATTAGTTTAATTTTTTAAAGCTTACCTCAATGTTTTTCTAATGCAATATATAATTAACTAATAAACTAAGCCTGAATTGGTGCTTTATAATCTTTGTCTATAGTAGGTTTTGGCTTAGATAATTCTATTGTTGAACAATAGTCACCATTGATTGTTGCATTATCTTTGGGTAACTTGCTTAATATATCGCTCCCAAGCTTTACGATTAGTGAGTCATACATTTTACTAATATAAAAGTCAGCTTTTTCATAAATATTAACTTGAGACTTAGCATTTACAGTTAATGTATCCTTTAAAATATTTTTAGGGCCATATATTTTTACTTTTAACTCGCCGTATAAAGTATTCATTTGGTAGTTATAAAAAAGATTTGGCTCTAGGGAAAATATATATTTTGATTCAGTACCTGATGCACATTTTTTGGCGACTAACTTTAAATTTTTATTGACTGCATCTTCAAGCATTGGTCCTGCTAAGTACGTATGCATTTGCGCGTAAGCAGTAGGGCGCATACTGTCATAATAATTATATGACCTATCAAAAATATGATATTGAAAGTCTTGAGCTAATGAGTTAGCTGAAATTAGTAAAAGGGTAATAACTGTATAATATAAATTTTTCATGACTATTAATCTTAAAATTTTGAATAGAAGCTTAATTATAATTCTTTTTTTAGCAAGTACATACACTTTTGCTGATTTTGACGCAGATGTTATAAATATTGTTGATGGGGATACCATAGATGTCTTAGATACTCGTGGTGAAAAATTAAGAATTAGGTTGTTAGGTATTGATGCCCCAGAAAAGGCACAGCCATTTGGGAAAGAATCGATGCTCTACTTAAAAAAAATTATTAATGGAAACTCTGTACGTATTATTTCAAAACCAGATAAGAATAAACCATATACATTAGGTTTTTATAGAAGAATAATAGGAAAAATTATTTTAAACAAAAAAGATATCAATCTTAAAATGATCAAAGAAGGAATGGCCTGGCATTTTAAAAAATATAAAAAAAGTCAACCTATAGAAGATCGTCAGAGTTATAATGAAGCCGAAAATCAAGCACGCGAAAAAAATATTGGGTTATGGTCGGATGTGCATCCTTCAGCTCCATGGGAATGGAGAAAGTTTAATAAGAAAAGATAATTTGAACAATTTTATAAATTTTATGTCAAAAAACTATGAGAATACTATTAATCAGTCTTTTATTTACACCTATAATTTCATTGGGAGCTTGTATGGATTTTTATAACCAAGATTTAAAGACCCTTCAAGGTGAAAAATTTGATCTCTGCGAGCACCAAAATAAACCAATTCTTTTTGTAAACACTGCCAGTAAGTGTGGTTTCACCTCTCAGTTTGAAGGTCTTGAAAGTCTTTACCGGGAGAATAAAGAGAATATTATGGTTGTAGGGTTTCCTTCTAACGACTTTAATCAAGAGTTAGGAACCGATAAAGAGATTCAAGATTTTTGTAAAATGACTTATGCTGTTGAATTCCCAATGATGAGTAAGTCTAGTGTTGTAGGGCCTAAAGCAAACAGTGTGTATAAGAATCTATCTTCTATTACTGGTCAGGCACCCTTATGGAACTTTTATAAGTTTTTAGTTATGCCAAATGCAGAGTCAGTTCATGTATTTAGTAGTATGACGGGCCCTGACTCAAAAAAAATCACAACCTTATTGAAACCATACTTCAAGTAACTAAACCTTTTTAATATTTTGAATTATTATTGCGGACAATTCTTCGACTGATCTTGTTGTAGACTCAGCTACTGGTATTCCTAACCTTTTCATCAAATCCTCAGATAACCCAACTTCTTCTCGACAATTTGCTAATGATGCGTATTTGCTATCAGGCCTTCTTTCACTTCTTAATGAATGAAGCCTTTCTGGTTTGATAGTTAATCCAAAAATTTTATCAATGTACCCCTCCAAAATGGGCGGTAGAGTACCCCTGCTGAAATCTTCAGGAATTAATGGATAGTTGGCAGCTTTAATACCAAACTGCATTGCTAAATATACACTAGTTGGTGTTTTACCTGAACGAGACACACCAACTAGGATGACCTGTGCTTGATTTAGTCCTGAGTGAGTTATGCCATCATCATGTCCGAGCGCATAATTAATAGCTTCCATTCTAGGCCCATAATTATTTCCAGTCATACTATGTGATACTCCTGGACGAGTTAATGGGTCTTCTTTAATTTCTTCTCCAAGAGGGTTGATGAATGCCTCAAATAAATCGACATAATATGCATCTACAGCTTTTAATTCTTTCCTTAATTTATTATTACCGATTGACATAATTACTATGGGCCTGACACCACTAAGCATTTTGGCATTAGCAATTCTTTTTTGAGCATCTTCAACCTTAGATTCTGAATCGATAAAAGGAAGCCGAATTTGCTCGAATTCTGTATCAGGAAAATGGGCTAATAAACCACCAAGGGAGCCTGCAGTAATTCCCGTGCCATCTGAAATAAAAAAAGCCGTTCTTTTATTTTTGCTCATTTATTTTTTACTAAGTTGTTTCCATGTACTTATAACTGTATCAGGGTTTAATGATAAAGAGCTAATACCTTGTTTAACAAGCCAATCTGCAAAATCAGGATGATCTGAAGGCCCCTGACCACATATGCCTATATACTTCTTATTCTTTTTTGCCGAAATTATTGCTAGCTCAATTAATTTCAAGACAGCCGGGTCTCTTTCATCAAAGCCATCAGCTAAAATACCTGAGTCCCTATCTATACCTAACGATAACTGAGTAAGGTCATTTGATCCAATAGAAAATCCATCAAAATACTCCATAAACTCATCAGCTAGAAGCGCATTAGATGGTACTTCACACATCATAATGATTCTTAATCCGTTTTCACCTCTTTTTAATCCAAAATCAGACATGATCTTTACTACAGATTTAGCTTCAGATAAGGTTCTAACAAAAGGAACCATTAATTCAATATTAGTTAAACCCATCTCTTCCCGTACCTTTTTCATTGCGATACATTCAAGCTCAAAACAGTCTTTAAATTCTTCTGATATGTATCTAGCAGCCCCTCTAAAGCCTATCATTGGATTTTCTTCCTCAGGCTCATAAATATCTCCAGCTACTAATTTTTTGTATTCATTAGATTTAAAGTCAGAGGTTCTTACGATTACCGGATTTGGGTAAAAAGCAGCTGCAATAGTCGCAACTCCTTCTGCTATCTTATCAATATAAAACTGTTTTGGACTCTTGTATCCTTTAGCTCGATGATCTATAAGTTTTTGAATATCAGTGGGCATCGCTTTGTAATTGATAATTGCTTTTGGGTGAATACCAATCATATTATTAATAACAAATTCTAAGCGAGCTAACCCAACACCATGGTTTGGAATCTGGGCAAAAGTAAATGCCATATCTGGACTTCCAATATTCATCATAATTTTTACTGGAGGTTCGGAAAGATTCCCATCATCCTTTGTTTCAACTTCGTACTTAAGTTCACCTTGGTAAACAATACCAGTTTCACCCTCTGAGCAGCAGACAGTAACTAAATCACCATCTTTTAAAAGTTCTGTTGCATTAACACTTCCAACAATTGCTGGTATGCCCAGTTCCCGAGCAATAATTGCGGCATGACAAGTTCTTCCCCCTCTATTTGTAACCAAAGCAGATGCTCTTTTCATAACAGGCTCCCAATTTGGGTCTGTCATATCGGCAACTAATATATCTCCAGGCTCGACTAAATGCATATCTGCTGGGTCATTAACTATTTTAACGGGGCCTATCCCGATTTTTTGAGTAACAGCTCGTCCGGCAACAATTGCCTTACCAGTTTCTTTGAGTTTGAATGTCTCAATAATATTTTTTGATTGAGATTTAACGGTTTCTGGCCTAGCTTGGAGGATATATATTTTTCCATCAATGCCATTCTTTCCCCACTCTATATCCATTGGGCATTTGTAATGGGATTCAATTGTGACAGCATATTTAGCTAGTTCGATTAT
>CAYTWX010000035.1:0-7779 GCA_964442085.1 uncultured Methylobacillus sp.
AACTGCTAAACCGATTAATACCCGCTTTAGCAAATTAATGCTTAACGGGTTTTTTTATTTGCGAACTATTTGCTATTAAAGTAGGTTAATTTATACCAAATTGCTACACCTAGACACCTGTCAAAGTAGCCAAAAAGAAATTAAAAGTTTAAATGAAGAATAAAAAAAAATTTGAAACAAACTCAGTTAGGGCTGGATCAATAAGATCTGACCAAGGCGAGCATTCCGAAGCTCTATATTTAACTTCGAGTTTTGTATTTAAAGATGCTAAGGAAGCTGCTGACAGATTCGGGAATCTAGATGAAGGTAATATTTATTCTCGCTTCACGAACCCTTCGGTAAAAATGTTTGAAGATCGCTTATCAATTCTAGAGGGTGCTGAGCAATGCGTAGCAACCTCCACAGGAATGTCGGCAATACTAGCTTGTATTATGAGCCTCTGTAAAACAGGTGACCATATTGTCGTTTCTAAAAGCGTCTTTGGGACAACGATAAAATTATTTGATAATATTTTAACAAAATGGGGGTTACAGATAACTTATGTTTCCTTAACTGATTTAAGTGAATGGAAAAAATCTGTTAAAAATAATACAAAGATATTTTTTGTTGAGACTCCTTCAAACCCATTAACGGAGATTTGCGACATTGCCGCTTTAGCAGATTTAGCTCATACTTCAAAAATTCACCTTGTTGTCGATAATTGCTTTTCTACGCCAGCTCATCAATTACCAATTGAGTTTGGTGCTGATATGATTATTCATTCTGCCACTAAATATCTTGACGGTCAGGGTAGATGTTTAGGTGGGGCGGTTTTAGGTAAAAAAAATCAAATGCAACATGTTGCTAATTTTTTGCGGTCAGCTGGAACGTCCATGAGTCCATTCAATGCTTGGATATTTTTTAAAGGCTTAGAAACATTAAAAATAAGAATGGATGCACATTCGTCAAAAGCACTTGAGTTGGCCAAATGGTTGGAACAGAAAAAAAGTGTAAAGAAAGTTTTTTACCCTGGCCTTCCTTCACATCCACAGCATGAATTAGCTATGAGACAACAATCTTCAGGCGGTGGTATTGTTTCTTTTGAGGTTGATGGCGGTAAAGATCAAGCATGGAAATTAATTGATTCAACTAAATTAATATCTATTACTGCCAACTTGGGAGATACAAGATCTACTATTACCCATCCGGCAACAACAACTCACTCAAGACTTTCACAGCAAGAAAGAGATAGTTCCGGTATAACTGATAACTTAATAAGAATTGCTGTTGGGTTAGAAGATATCGATGACTTAAAATCAGATATATCTATAGTATAAATTAAGCAATTCTGGACAATATTTTCAGCAATATACATGCTAAAATCAGTAATATTATCTCCTTCAAATTAAAAATTAAAAGTTAAAAAATATGGACGAATTCGCAAAAGAAACACTCCCTGTAAATATAGAAGACGAAATGAAAACCTCCTACCTAGATTATGCAATGAGTGTAATTGTCGGAAGAGCGTTGCCTGATGTTAGGGATGGTTTAAAGCCAGTTCACCGAAGAGTTTTGTTTGCAATGCATGAGTTAAGTAATGGTTTTAATAGACCTTATAAGAAATCTGCTCGTATTGTTGGTGATGTTATTGGTAAATATCATCCACATGGAGATACTGCAGCTTACGACACAATTGTTCGAATGGCACAAGATTTTAGTTTGAGGTATATGTTAGTTGATGGGCAAGGAAACTTTGGTTCCGTTGATGGTGATAATGCCGCAGCAATGAGGTATACCGAAATAAGAATGTCAAAAATATCACACGAATTATTGGCAGATATTGACAAGGAAACAGTTGACTTCGGCCCAAATTATGACGGATCAGAATTCGAACCTTTAATAATGCCTGCACGAATTCCTAATTTATTAATAAATGGCAGCTCCGGTATTGCTGTTGGCATGGCTACAAATATTCCACCCCATAATTTATCAGAAACAATAGATGCATCATTAGCATTATTAGCAAATCCGGAGACATCTATAGATGAGTTAATAAATTTTATGCCCGCACCAGATTTTCCAACAGCAGGTATTATTCATGGAACAAGTGGAGTAAAAGAGGGTTATCGTACTGGAAGAGGTCGGGTAGTGATGAGGGGAAGAGTCCACATCGAACCACTTGAAAAAGGTAACCGCGAAGCAATAATTGTTGACGAATTACCATACCAAGTTAACAAAAAAAACTTTATTCAAAAAATTGCAGAATTAGTAACAACTAAAAAGATTGAAGGTATTTCTGACTTAAGGGATGAGTCTGATAAATCAGGGATGCGCGTAGCAATTGAGTTAAAAAGAGGAGAAATTCCAGATGTTGTATTAAATAACTTATACAAGCAAACTCAACTTCAAGATAGCTTTGGAATGAATATGGTTGCTTTAATAGGAGGGCGACCGAAGTTGCTCAACCTAAAAGAGATTCTAGATGCCTTCTTAAAGCATCGAAGAGAGGTTGTGACCAGGAGAACAACTTTTGAACTTAAAAAAGCAAGAAGTCGAGGGCATGTATTAGAAGGTTTGGCTGTTGCGTTAGCAAATGTTGATGAGATAATAAAAATAATAAAAGCTGCACCAACTCCTCCAGAAGCAAAAATAGAATTGATGAAGAAGTCATGGAGCTCCGCTGTTGTTGAAGATATGTTAAAAAAATCATCTGAAGGTTTATCAAAGCCAGATGGTCTTGCAAAGGAATTTGGTTTAAAAAGCACAGGATATAAGTTATCTGACTTTCAGGCTCAGGAAATACTTCAACTAAGACTCCAAAGACTAACAGGATTAGAGCAAGAAAAAATTGTAATCGAATATCAAGAAGTTATGGATACCATAATTGATTTACTTGATATCTTATCTGATTCTGAGCGCGTTACAAAAATGATTAGTGATGACCTTGAAGAAGTGAAATCTGAATACGGGGACAAAAGAAGAAGTGAAATTGTTGAGAATGCTGAGGATCTATCTATTGAAGACCTCATAACTCCTCAAGAAATGGTTGTGACTTTATCTAATTCTGGATACATCAAAGCCCAGGTTTTAGACGATTATAGAGCTCAAAAAAGAGGGGGCCGAGGAAAGCAAGCAATGACAACAAAGGATGATGACTTTATTGAGCAAATGTTTGTTGCAAACTCTCATGATAATATCCTTTGTTTTTCTAGTCGAGGACAAGTCTATTGGTTAAAGGTATATGAGGTTCCTCAAGGTAGTAGAATAAGTAAAGGCAAGCCTATAATCAACTTGTTCCCAATTATGCCGGGAGAGAAAATAAATGCTATTTTAGCCGTTAAAGATTTTGTTGAAGATCAATATATTTTTATGGCAACTTCAAAAGGCACAGTTAAGAAAACGCCTCTTTCAGACTTTTCTAACCCCAGAAAATCAGGAATTATAGCAATTAAGCTAGATAATGGTGACTTTTTAATCGGAGCTTCAGTTACTAATGGTGGTAATGATATTGTTTTAGTTTCCAATGGTGGAAAAGCAGTTTGGTTTGATGAGTCAGCTGTTAGAAGTATGGGTAGAAATGCTCGAGGTGTTAGAGGCATGAAGTTGCCAGAAAAACAACAAGTTTTATCTCTTCTAGTTGCTGTATCCGAATCAGAATCCGTTTTAGTCGCGACGGAAAATGGTTATGGAAAAAGAACTCAATTATCTGAATTTAGACGTTCTGGAAGAGGAACTCAGGGCGTTAAAGCAATTCAAGTCAGTGAAAGAAATGGCATTGTGGTAGCCGCAAAATTGGTGGGAGATCAAGATGAAATCATGCTCATTACAACTGGTGGAGTTCTGATACGAACACGAGTAAGTGAAATCCGTGAGCTGGGAAGGGCAACTCAAGGGGTGACCTTAATAAATCTTGGAGACGATGAAAAGCTATCTGGGTTGGAAAAAATAGTTGAAACAGATGATATAGGCGATGATGGGCAAGATGAGTTGCAAATTTAATTTTTCTGCTGGACCAGCCAACTTACCTAAAGAGGTAATGGTGAAAGCGCAGTCTGAATTTTTGGATTGGAATGGGACAGGTATGTCTGTTATGGAAATGTCTCATAGGGGTAAGGAATATGCTCCGATTTTAGAAAATGCTAAATTAAATTTAAGAAAATTATTAAATATACCCAAAAATTATAAAACCTTGTTTCTTCAAGGTGGAGCTGTGACACAAAACTTTATGGTACCAATGAACCTGCTGAATAATCAAACTGCAAGCTATGTAATATCAGGTTATTGGTCAAAAAGAACATTTAATGATGCACAACCTTTTTCAGGAATAAATATTGCAGCTTCTTCAGAAAATATAAATTATGCGAAGGCACCTGACTTTAATTCTTGGGATATCAAAGATAGCGACGCATACGTTCACTTTTGTTTAAATGAAACTGTTAATGGAGTGGAATATTTCGAAGACCCAAAAGTTAATAATATTCCTGTAGTTTGTGATATGTCATCAACAATTTTATCTAGACCAATTGATATTTCTAGGTACGGAGTAATTTATGCCGGTGCTCAAAAAAATATCGGACCTGCAGGTTTAACTATTTTAATTGTAAGGGATGACTTACTAGATTTTTCTGACAAAAAAACTCCCTCAACATTTAATTGGAAAATACAGTCAGAAAATAATTCGATGATAAATACACCATCATCTTATGGAATTTATATGGCAGGATTAGTATTCGATTGGTTGTTAAAGCAAGGTGGTATTAAGGCTCTGGAAGATATCAATATTAAAAAATCAAATTACCTCTATAATTTTATTGATTCAAGTGATTTTTACATTAATAATATAGATAAGCAAAATAGATCTAGGATGAATATTACTTTTAATATTCAGGATGATGAGTTGAGTAGTAACTTTGTGGTTGAGGCAGAAAAAGCTGGTTTATTCGGGCTAAAAGGCCATCGAATGGTTGGTGGACTCAGGGCTTCAATTTATAACGCAATGCCATATGAAGGAATTCTTGCATTAGTAGAATATATGAAGGAGTTTGAAAAAAAACATTAAATGAAAAAAGACCTTAATAAGCTTAGAGATGATATTGATAAAATTGATAGTAAATTATTAGATTTAATTTCAAAGAGGTCTTCTATTGCTCAAAAAGTTGGAAAATTAAAGGGTGATGGTGTTATATATAAACCTGAAAGAGAAGCTCAAGTTCTTTTAAGATTAATAAAAGAAAATAAGGGACCACTCTCAAATGAAAGTATCACTAATATATTTAAATCAATTATTTCTAATTGCCGAGCATTAGAGAAGAAGTTAAGTGTCTCTTTCTTAGGGCCTCTGGGTACATTTAGTGAGGAAGCAACAATTCGGCAGTTTGGTGAGAGTATTCAAACTATCCCAAGCGATAGTATTGATGAAGTTTTTAATCATGTTCAATCTGGTATAGCGCACTATGGAGTGGTTCCTGTTGAGAACTCTACCGAGGGTGCGATAAGTAGAACCTTAGATTTATTATTAACTAAGGAATTAAAAATTTGTGGGGAGATAATTCTTCCTATTCATCATTTTTTTCTTTCAAAAAAAAGAGACCTTAAAAAGATTAAGACTATATATGCTCATGGACAATCTTTAGCGCAATGTCATGATTGGTTAATGAATAATGTACCTGACATAAAAAAAATAGCAGTTATGAGTAATGCTGAAGGAGCAAGACTCGCATCCAAAGAAAGCAATTCGGCTGCTATTGCTAGTAGCAGGGCTGCTGATTTATTTAATTTAAATATATTATTTGAAAATATTGAAGATGAGCAAAGTAATTCAACACGCTTTCTTGTTTTATCTTCAGAAGATGTGAAGCCATCTAGTAACGATAAAACTTCAATTGTTGTCGCTACAAAAAATAAACCAGGAGCTATAGCGGAATTAGTAGCTCCTTTTGCAAAAAATAAAGTTAGTATGACGAAACTTGAGTCCAGGCCTTCTAAGATTGGTATGTGGGAGTATGTTTTTTTTATTGATATGGAGGGGCACCAAGAAAATAAATCAGTTAAGGCAGCTCTGAATATAATTGAATCCAAAGCCTCTTTTATGAAGATTCTTGGTTCGTACCCTAAAAACTAATCTTTATTATGTCTATTGTAGCTCCGAAATATATTTCTAAAATAAACCCTTACCAAGGTGGAAAGCCAATCAAAGAAGTTGCCAGAGAGATTGGCATTCCTGAGCATAAAATTGTTAAGCTCGCTTCCAACGAAAACCCCAGAGGTGTAAGTCCTATTGCGATAGAGGCAATTAAAGATGCACTATTCGATATACAACGTTATCCTGACGGAAATGGGTATTATTTAAAGAAAGCATTGAGTGAAAATTTTTTATTAACACCAGACAAAATTATAATTGGTAATGGTTCAAATGATATTCTAGAATTAGCTGCTAGAACTTTCGCATCAAAAGATGATCAGATTATCTTTTCAGAACATGCTTTTGCGGTATATAAAATAGCAAGTCAAGCAGTTGGGGCTGAAGGTATAGAGGCTCCATCAAAAAATTATTCTCATGACTTAGATGCTTTTTTATCACTAATATCCAATAAAACAAGGTTGATTTTTATTGCTAATCCAAACAATCCAACGGGTACCCTTATTAATAAAAAAGTACTTAAAAATTTTTTAGATAATGTACCAAATAATATTGTAGTTGTTTTGGATGAAGCTTACGATGAGTACTTGAAAGATGATTTAAAATCTAATGCATTTGAGTGGCTTCATGAATATAAAAATCTTATAGTCTCTAGAAGTTTTTCAAAAGCATATGGATTAGCAGGTTTAAGAATAGGATATGGAGCAGGTAATCCAGAATTAATTGAGATGATGAATAGAGTGAGGCAGCCATTCAATGTTAATCATCTCGCACAAGTCTCTGCGACAGCCTCTCTCAAAGACAGAGACTTTATTAAAGAAAGTAGAATAGATAATAATATTGGTATGAAGCAATTAACGGATGCTTTTAAATCGTTAGATTTAGAATTTATCCCGTCCTATGGTAATTTCGTAAGTTTTAAATTAGAAGACGAGAAGACTGCAATGATGTATTATCAGCATTTATTAAATAATGGTGTAATTGTTAGACCTATCGCAAATTATGATTTACCTAAATTTTTAAGGGTCAGCGTTGGTTTGGAGCATGAAAATGATACATTCATTAAATACTTAAGTAACTGTAATATATAGGATTTTTATGATTATAGTAATGAATAATTTAGCAACAGATGAGAATATAGAAAATGTTCTTAATAAAATTAAAGAAAAAGGGCTTGAAGGCACTGTTTCAAGGGGAACTGAAAAAACAGTAATTGGAGCAGTAGGTGATGAACGCCTACTGGATCCTGAACTACTTCAATCTTTGCCAGGAGTTGAACAAGCTCTTAGTATTGTTAAGCCATACAAAATTGTTGGGCGTGAGTGGCACCCTAAAGACACAGTGGTAGATGTGAAAGGTCACTTAATTGGTGGAAATCATATTCAAATTGTATCTGGGCCATGTTCGGTTGAGACTCCAGAACAAATGAAGAAATCAGCAGATGGCGTTAAAGCTGCCGGCGTTAAATTGATGCGAGGAGGGGCATTTAAACCTAGATCTAGCCCCTATTCATTTCAAGGAGCTGGTATGGATGGATTGGATATGTTCAGGAAGGCTGCAAACGATTCAGGACTTCCAATGGTGACGGAGCTTTTAGATGTAAGACATTTGGATGCATTTCTAGAAAAAAAAGTTGATGTTATTCAAATTGGTACAAGAAA
>CAYTWX010000036.1:0-7577 GCA_964442085.1 uncultured Methylobacillus sp.
TTAAGGCAAGGGTAGTCTGCATTACTTTTGCAGCTATTCGACCAGAAAACTCATTGTTATAAAAATCAATACTTTGGTTAAGTAATAGCCGATGAAAATTCCACCTCATTCGCATCGGAAAAGTTCCTGCAAGTGTTTGGTGTTTTATCATTGTTCTAATAGCAACAAAAAACGTGCTGCAAATTAGAATAACTCCTACTAATATGAGGAAATGCATATGATTATTGAAAAATTGACTAGGGTCACTCGCAATCATTAGGTCAATTATCTTCCCTAAAACGGCATAAAGGATGGCCTCAAAGCTTGCTATAGCAGCAGTTAACAGTGCCATTAAGCCAATATATAACTTGATATCTTTAATGCACAGCCAGGCGAACTTAAATAAAGATTTTGGAGGCGTTTTTATTAAATCCTTTGGAAAAGGATTGACTAAATTTTCAAACCATTGAAACATTCGAGATTATTACTCCTGATGAGGAAACTTTAAATGAAAGTTAAGGCTATTTTATTTTTTCTTGATAGGCTTTTTATTTCAGACTCTTTTTTGCTTGCAGAACTTCTGTCGGGATGGTTTTCCTTAAAAATTACTTCAAACGGACCACGACCTCTGGTGTATTTTGCACCAACTCCTTTTTCATGATCCTCAATTCTTTTACTTATATTATTTGTTATACCGGTATATAAAGAACCGTCTCTACATTTTAGGATATAAACAACCCAATTGTCCTTTTTAGTTTTTGCGAGTTCAGCAAGAGTGATTAATCCGCTTACATTATAATTAGCCATTTAATATAAAAATAACACTAAACATAATAATAATTGAACAATAAAAATACATACAGATAAAAAATGAAGAGCATCAAATATTTTTTTTGCGGACTTAATATTTTTAAGTTCTAAATCTCTATATTTGTTAATCCTAGGAGTGATTACAAGCAGATTTAAAAGAAAACCTAAAAAAATAATTACTGACAAAATTTGATTAAGAATATTTACTTCTTTAAAACTAAATAGTATCAGTAATCCAGATATAGCAAGACCGAAAGTAAAAAGCCTTGGGAAGAATTTCCTTAAAAAATTCTTAGCATCATTAATAGATAAGACACTAAACACAACAGGAGAGACTAGAATCATAAATGAAACCATTGAGCCAAATAACATTGCTGATAGAAAATGTATCATTTCATTTACCATGATAATACAGCTCTAAATCTAATTCTATTGTTTCTAAGCTTTTCAATAGCACTATTTATCTCACTAAATTTGAAATGGTCCGTCATAGGCGATATATTGTGTTGGGCACAAAAATCCAACATTTTTCTTATATTATTCGGACTTCCAACAGGAGATCCAGAAATTGATTTTCGTCCACTCATAAGTGAAAAAACAGAAGTTTCAATGGGCGCAAGCACTGCTCCTACAAAATGAAGCCTGCCCCTTGGTTTAATGGTACTTAAAAATAAATTCCAATCTAATTTGACATTAACAGTTGAGATTATTAAATCAAATTGACCACCTAAATTCTTTATTTTAGATTTATCTGTAGAAGAAACAATTTCATCTGCACCTAAAGATTTAAGTAAATTATCTTTATCATCGGAGTTAGTAAAAGCTGTAACATGACAACCTAAAGCCTTATAAAATTTTAGAGCTAAATGACCTAGGCCACCAATACCGATAATTCCAACTTTATGGTTCTTATTAATATTAAATTCAACTATTGGAGTAAAAACTGTAATACCACCACACAATAAAGGACCAGCATCCTCATGTTTCACACCAGTAGGAATGGGGATTACACTTACCTGGTCTGCAGTAACCTGTTCGGCAAATCCACCATGCTGGCTAAAAACTGTTTTTTTTGTTGAACTACAGAAATTATGATCTCCAGCGTCACACTGCACACAGTCATTGCAGTATCCAGAGTGCCAGCCTAGCCCAACACGATCTCCAATTTTGTGTAAAGAAACATTTGAACCCGTACCAATTATTTCCCCAATAACTTCATGTCCAGCTACCATAGGATATTTGGATATACCCCAGCTACCGTCAATAGCAGAAATGTCACTATGACAAATACCGCATGATTCAACTTTAATCCTTACTTCGTTTGGCTTTAGTGGTTCAGCTTCATATTCATATAGTTCAAGTGAACTTCCTTTACTCATTGCTGCATAGGCTTTAATCATTATTGATCCTGTATTAATATTTATTTGATTACCTTACCGTTCTTATAAAAATCTTTAGATCGAACAGAGCCATCTTGATTCCAAACAATCTCTGCTCCTTGTTTTATCCCATTTATAAATTCTACATTTGATTTAGATTGGCCATTTTTGTGCCATTGCCTCCAAAGACCGAACTTTTTCCCATTTGTATACATTACTTCTAACTTAAGCTGGCCATTTTTGTGCCATTGCCTCCAAAACCCCTCTTCAATTCCATTAAAAAAATGACTTTCCATTTTTTTTTGACCTGATTCATACCAAAACGTCTCCTTCCCATGTTTCAATTCATTTTTATAAGTTATTTCATATTTGGGAGTGCCATTTTCAAATATTTGTCTCTCAGTGCCATTATTTATACTTTCAGAATGAGCAGTAAAACTACAAAACAAGATTAATAAAAGTAAACGAGGAAGCATTAAATATATCCTAAGTTTATATAGTTTAAAGACTAAGATTTTAGTTAAGAGTTCAGGATATTAATTAAAATAATTTTTTATCAATGTTGGGTAATCTGGAAAGTAACCTTCAATATCTTCTAAATTAAATTTTCTTAAAATTGATTGATTAGATTCTCTTTGCAATAAAAATTCAAAAGATTTTTGAATTAATTCAACTTTCGAAACTTTCGAATCTGATAAGTCATTATAAGATTTTTCTAAGAGAGTGATTTCATGAATTGTTTTTGAATCTTTAATAACGGTCACCTGAAATATTTCTTCAGTTATTTTAAGAACTTCGATCAATTTCCAACCTTACATTTGCCCTTAAAATTTTCAACATATACGCCAAAACCCTTATTTCCAGAAAGATAATCAGTTATTTCCTGGTTATCTAAATTAATACTTAATCTACGAACATTTAAAAAATTTGACTCACATTTAATAATATTACTTTCCCAATTACATTCAATGTTATTTAAACCCTGTAGGAACCCATCGACAAATTTATAATCATTAATTTTTATTTCTTCTTTAACACCAGAAGAGCCGATAAGCTCAAACTGACTTAATCCTGTACATTTGTACGTAATAGATTTTTCTTCACTCGCCGCATAAGAGCTCAAAAAGAAAAAGAAGGTAAGAATAGTAATTTTGATATTTTTTTTAATGATATGGTTCATAAGTTTATTGAGTTAACTCCTGCATACATTTAGTAAAATTAGTGGTCCCAATATTAAACCCTAATCGCTCACATTTTTTTTTAGCAACAGCACCACTAAGTCTTTTAGAAGATTTTCCATCAATATTTAATTCCTCTTTAAGTTTGCCAGCATAATTACACTTGAATTCAAAAATATCTTGCATTATAAAATCAGCACCAGATTTAATTATACTACCTTGGTCTAACCCACCATATATTTTACAAGATCGAATCATAAAAGAATTAGAATCATCACCACCATAATATTCATTAACAATTTTTCCACTATAGTCATTATGAGGAGCTGGATATTGAATTTCTTTAACAAGACTACTTGAACACCCGGCAAGCAGGAGAAAAAGAAATAAGATATTAATTCGAATAATTTTTTTCATAAATCAAATTATAACGCTACTGAATTTACTTACATAATTTTATATTCTAGCGCTTAGTGCCTGATATTAAAACCCAGCCATTTTTCTTATATGAAGGATCGAAATCAAACCATGAACTGTAGATTTTTTTTATATCATTCTCTTGAGATTCAAGTATCCCAGAAAGTGCTATTTTACCATTAGCTTTACAGTGATTTGCAAGGATAGGTGCAAGGACACTAAGGGCACTTGAAAGAATATTTGCAACAATAAGGTCCGCTTTAAAATCTATTTTTTCTTTAGTATTACTCCATGATATTTTTACGTTGTTCATTTCTGAATTATCTTTACTTGCCTTAATAGCTTGGTTATCAATATCGACACCAATAACTTTTTTTGCCCCTATTTTTTTTGCCGCAATGCCTAAAATTCCTGAACCACAGCCATAATCTAAAACAGATAAATTTTGAATTATGTTATCCAGTAGCCATAAAAGACAAAGGTACGTTGTTGGATGTGTCCCAGTCCCAAAAGCTAACCCAGGATCTAAGATTAAATTGATAGCATTTTTATCTTGGATTTTATGCCATGTTGGAATAATCCATAATTTATCATTGATACGGATTGGTGAAAATTGAGCCTGTGTTGACTTTACCCAATCCTTATCTTCAACTTCTTTAGTTGAGAGTGATAAAATAGCATCACTAAACTTATTTTTTATTGCCGCTTTTATTATCTCAATATTAATTTTTTTTTCAAATAACGCTTGAACGGTATTATTTTCCCAAAATTGTTGAGATTGAATATTTGGTACCCCGAAGATTAGTTCTTCATTGTTTTGATTAAGGTTTGTATCCTCAATAGAAGTAGAGATTGCACCGAGCTCAATTAGATAATCACTTATTGAATCGACATCTTCTTTATTTATTTGAACAATTAGATTTGCCCAAGACATTTTTTATGATTTTATTCCAAGTTTATTTTCTAAATAATGAATACTGACACCACCATCTTTGTAAGCTAAATCGTTCATTAAATCTATATGAAGAGGGATATTAGTTTTAATTCCTTCAATGACTATTTCTGATAAAGCAATTCTCATCCTCGCAATTGCTTGCTCTCTAGTATTACCCGAAGTTATTATCTTACCAATCATAGAGTCATAATGAGATGGCACTTTATAACCACCGTATGCATGTGTATCGACTCTGACCCCTGGACCACCAGGAAAATGGAAACGAGTAATTACACCTGGGGAAGGAGTAAACTTATATGGATCTTCAGCATTGATTCTACATTCAATTGAATGACCATTTATTTTAATATCTTTTTGCCTGAAAGATATTTTTTTACCGAATGCAACATTAATTTGTTCTTGAACAAGATCAATACCTGTAATTAATTCTGTAACCGGATGTTCAACCTGTAATCTAGTATTCATTTCAATAAAGTAAAATTCTCCGTTCTCATAAAGAAACTCAAAAGTCCCAACCCCTACATATCCAATTTTTTTACATGCATCAGCACAGCGGGATGCAATTTTTAGTTTTTGTCTTTCAGGGATTCCAGGAGCAGGAGCCTCTTCTATAATTTTTTGATGCCTTCTTTGAAGAGAACAGTCACGATCCCATAAATGTACTACATTTTTGTGTTTGTCTGCCAATACCTGGAATTCAACATGCCTAGGGTTTTGTAAAAATTTTTCCATATAAACAACTGGATTTCCGAACGCAGCTTGAGCCTCACTTTTTGTCATTGAAACAGAATTTAATAAAGCAGCTTCAGTATGTACAACACGCATACCTCTTCCCCCACCACCTCCAGAAGCTTTAATAATTATTGGGTATCCTATTTTTTGCGCAATATTAAAAATTTCTGATGGATCCTCTGGTAAAGCACCTTCGGACCCAGGAACACAAGGAACACCAGTTTTTTTCATTGAATCTTTTGCACTTACTTTATCTCCCATTAATCGAATTGTTTCTGAATTAGGACCAATAAAAGTAAATCCACTTTTCTCAACACGCTCAGCAAAATCAGCACTTTCAGAAAGAAAGCCATAACCCGGATGTATGGCTTGAGCATCAGTAACTTCTGCTGCACTTATAATAGCTTGTATATTTAAATAGCTTAAGTTGGAAGCAGCAGGCCCTATACAAACCGACTCATCTGAAAGAGCAACATATTTTGCTTCTGCATCTGCTTCGGAATGAACAGTGACTGTTTTAATACCCATTTCTTGGCAGGCACGCAAAATTCTTAAAGCAATCTCGCCTCGATTAGCAATTAATATTTTATCAAACATAAATTATTTTTTTATCCAATAACAAATAGTGGTTCGCCAAACTCAACAGGTTGGCCGTTTTCAATTAAGATTTTTTTGATTATTCCATCTTGATCACATTCAATTTCGTTAAGAAGCTTCATAGCCTCAATAATACATAACGTGTCACCTTTTTTTACAGAAGATCCAACATCAACAAACGTAGCATCGTCTGGTGATGCTGCTCTGTAAAAGGTACCTACCATAGGTGAATTAAGGGTATTTTTATCATTTGTTGGCGGCACTTCTTTCTCTGCTACTTCAATTGATTGTGGTTCATTTGGGATAATCTGATTCTGCATCAGATGCTGCTGAGGTTGAACCACTAATGCGGGATTCCGGCTAATTTTTACTTTTTCCTCGCCTTCGGTTAACTCAAGTTCTGATATGCCTGATTCCTCGACCAAATCAATTAATTTTTTTAATTTTCGTAGATCCATAATTACCTCTTATTTGTTTAATTTTGCGGCGTAATTTAACGCTGCACAATATCCTTCCGCACCTAAACCGCTAATAACACCAACAGCAATGTCAGAGAAGAAAGAATTTTTTCTAAAGGCTTCACGAGCATATACATTTGAAATATGTACCTCAATGAATGGTATTTTCATAGCTGCAAGCGCATCACGAATTGCAACTGAGCTGTGAGTATAAGCTGCTGGGTTAATAATAATAAAGTCACTATCTAAAGATTGAATTTTATCAACAATCTCTGCTTCGCTATTACTTTGGAAAGCTTCAATATTAAGATTCAGTGTGGTTGCATTGTCTTTAAGAGCATCATTGATGTCTTTTAGGGTATGAGTTCCGTAATGATCTGGCTCTCGTTGCCCAAGTAAATTTAAGTTTGGACCATGGATAACAGTAATATTTTTAATTTTCATAATATAAACCAATATAAATATTGCATATGGAAGACTATTTTAGACGAAAATGAATACTTTTGTCTACATTTTAATGATTTTTAATGGTTTTTTTATTCAATTATTTTTATTAAGTACTTATTTAAGTTACTTACATCTAATCTTCCATAAAATGCCTCTTGTATTTTACCGCTTGGAGCAATTAGGACAGTGAAGGGTAAAATACCTTTTTCATTTCCTAGGGATTTAGAAATTTCTAACCCATCCATATCATTTGAAACATATGAATCATAGTGAATAGGGGTTTTACCAAGAAAAATTTTAACAGCCTCAATCTCATCAATAGCAATTCCAACAAGTTGCACCTTATTATTATTTTTTGAAAGATCGTTGAGCTCAGGAATTTCATCTCTACATGGAGCACACCATGTCGCCCAAAAGTTAACTAATAACCATTTATTTTTATATTGAGAGAGAGAGACGTTATTATTATTTAAATCTTTACTTTGAGAATTAAAAAAAATCTCAGTTTGAGTCGCGTTGTTAAAAGAAAGAGTATTTTTACCTAGATATAAACCAGCAAGACTACTAAGTAAGCCTATTAGGATTATTAAAAATACAAATTTAGAATTAGTCATTTAATTGCCTT
>CAYTWX010000037.1:0-7510 GCA_964442085.1 uncultured Methylobacillus sp.
AACAAATCTAAAATCTATTAATGTATTAATATTTTCGTCAGATTCAAAGTAGATAAAACCGCCACTCCCGCCATCCCCGCCATTAGGTCCGCCCATTGGCTCATATTTTTCTCTTCGAAAAGAAGCAATGCCGTTTCCACCATCGCCTGCATAAATATTTACTGTCGCTTCGTCAATAAACTTCATTATATTTGTTCCAAACAAAAAAGCCCTATCAACTGATAGGGCTTTAGATTCAATAAAATTTTCTTAAACAGGTAGTATATTAACTAATTTTCTTTTTAAAGCACCCTTCGTAGTGAAGTTCACTTTACCATCTGTTTTAGCAAATAAAGTATGATCTTTGCCCATACCCACATTCTCTCCTGGGTGCATTTTTGTTCCTCTTTGCCTTAAAATAATGCTTCCGGCTCTGACAAATTCATCACCAAAAGCTTTCACACCTAATCTTTTAGCATTTGAATCGCGACCATTTCGAGAACTACCACCTGCTTTTTTATGTGCCATATTTAATTTTCCTTCGAATCTTTATTTAACTGCAATCTTATTAATCTTAATCTCTGTATAACTCTGCCTATGACCTTGTGACTTTCTGTATCCTTTTCGACGATTCATTTTGAAGATTTTTACTTTATCTCCCTTTCCATGTGAGACGATAGTAGCATCTACGCTAGCGCCTTTAACGATAGGCGTTCCAATTGTTACTTTATCACCATCTACAAGTGTTAAAACCGAACTTATGTTGAGCGCTTTTCCAACTTCAGTTGAAAGCTTCTCGACTTTTAATGTATCACCTTCAGTTACTTTAAACTGTTTACCGCCTGTTTTAATTACCGCGTACATTTGACATACCTTATTAAAAATTATTAACAAATTAGATGAGCGATTATACTCATAAAACTAAAAACTATCAATTAATTAGATTGTTTAACGCAAGCAATTATCAATGACTATTCTTTCAAATTAAAATTTAAGCTTAATGTGATAAAATTTTATCTAAATTAATTAACTTAAGTATACATTTTTGTCCTTAGATACTATAACCTCTCCGATAAAGATCCAATTGGAATCAGTGAACGATGTGATTAAAAGATCACTTAGTTCGGATATCCCGATTATCAATCAAATTTCTAGCCATATTATTAGTAGTGGTGGAAAAAGAATGAGACCAATTTTACATCTTTTAATTTCAGGTATGGATGGAGAAATTAAAGAAGTTAACCATAAAATTGCAGCAATTATTGAATTTATTCATACCGCTACCCTTCTTCATGATGATGTAGTAGATCAGTCTGCAAAAAGACGAAATATTCAAACTGCAAACGCATTATTTGGAAATGCAGCCAGTGTTTTAGTTGGAGATTTTATATACTCTAGATCATTTCAGATGATGGTGGCTATTGATGATATGAAAATAATGAATATTTTATCTAATACTACTAATGCCATCTCAGAAGGCGAGGTATTGCAGCTATTAAATAGTCATAATCCAGACGTAAGCGAAGAGCAATACTTTAAAGTAATCCAATTTAAAACTGCTAAACTTTTTGAGGCATGCGGAAGTCTTGCAGGAATAGCAAATAATAATAGTTCTGAAAAAATTAATTCATATGCTAAATTAGGATTTCATTTTGGAATTATCTTCCAGCTAATAGATGATATTCTTGATTATTCAGGCAATGCAAGCCAAATTGGTAAAAATTTAGGTGATGACCTAAGTGAAGGGAAAATTACATTGCCATTAATCTACGCAATGAAAGGCTCCACAAAGAACCAACGAAAGCTGATTAATGAGGCTATTAAAGTTGGGGATATAAGTAAACTTCCAGATATTATTAGCATCATTGAGGATACAAAATCAATATCAAAAGTTCAAATAAAGTCTGAAGAGCAGCTAAACAAGATTAAGATAGTGCTGGATAAACTACCAGATAACGACTATAAGAAAATAATAAAAGAGCTTGCAGAATATTGTGTTGCTAGAAAAAATTAATGTAAAAGAATTCTCTCGCCACTTTCGATATTGTAATAACTTAGACGTGCAGCGCTAGCGTTCTTTTCAATAATGTCGCCCTGAAAGACTGCTTCACCATCTATGTCAACTCTTGCATATCCACTACTGTATAGGGTAACTTCAGCATCCTGATTATCTTGCTTTAAGAAAAAAATTATATAATTATCGCTCTCTGATTCTGACCATACTTCCCAATTTTTTTGTCCCGATAAATGACTAAGCCAACTTGATAAATCAACCTCTACTTTGCATATTACGGAATCAAGCAACGAGAAAGAGTCGGAAGGTAAATCAATTAGGTGGCTTTCTATTTTTTTTTCTTTCATAATTATAGGTAAACTTATCATATAAACTAATAAATTAATATGGTTATTAAATTTAAAATTTTTACAAGGTGAGACTTAATTGTATATAGTAGGCTTAACAGGTGGTATTGGCTCAGGAAAAAGTGAGACTGCAAAAATATTTGATGCGCTTTCAGTTCCATTAATAGATCTTGATAATATTGCTCATGAAATTACCCAAAAAAACTCACCTGGGTATCTTGGTATTACCAAATATTTTGGGACAAAATATTTGGATAAAAATAATGAAATAATAAGGGCTAAGCTAAGATATGATGTCTTTAGAAATCCTAAGATAAAGAAAAAAATTGAATCTATACTTCACCCACTAATATTTAAAGAATGTAAAAAAAAAATATCTCAATATAAATCAAATGAATACATAGTGATAGTGATACCATTACTTTTTGAAACTAAAGTTTATTTAGAGCTGATAGACGAAAGTTTGCTTATTGATTGTGACGAAGAAAAACAAATTAAAAGAGTCGGTGAAAGAGATAAGATAGACAGTGCCTTAATAAATTCTATTATCAAATCACAATTATCTCGAGATTATAAAAATAAGTTGTCCAATAAAATAATCAATAATGATTCAACATTGCTATCGCTTAAGAGTAAGGTTAATCAGTATCACATTTATTTAACTAACAAAATTAATCGGAAATAAAAAATGATTAACTATGAATTCCCCCTCAATGAGCGAATAAGAAAATTTCTTAGAATCGAAGAAATTTTTAAGAAAATGGAAGTTCAAATGAGTAATAAGAAAGAATTTTCTGCTCATATTTGTTTCGCTACTTATTTTGATATTATGTTATTTGCATCTCGTGGAGATACAAAAGTCGAGCTTATCCAAGAAATTGAAAAACAAAGATTAAAATTAAAATCAAAAATTAAAACAAAAAAAAATATAAAAATTCAAACTGATCTTAATAAAATAAGATCGCAGCTAGAAAAAGCAAATGTTATTGCTGGATCTAATTTTGGTGGTGATAAATTTTTGCACGAACTTAAAACAAGAGCTGATAGCCCATTTGGTATAGTATCAACTGACTTTCCAGAGTTTCAGTTTTGGTTAGAATCTACATCTTTTTCAGAAAGAAAAGCTTATTTTAAAAATAAACTAAATGATATTAGCTCAATAAAAATTGCAATTAGCACCTTAATGGATCTTTTAAGAAGTAATGTTGTAAACCATTCAATGGAAATTAAGTCGGAAGAAATTCAATACAAACTTAATCCATTACTCAAGAATGACTTGGTTATTATAACTTTACCCTCAAAACCAAAGTGCTTCCCTAATATTTCATCGAATAAATATGTTGTTAATGTGCATTTAAAAATAAAGTCGGGTAGATCTGGAGCTAAGGCTGTTAAATTTAAGCTTGGTGTAGCTTCATTCTGAATATGTCTTATAAATGTCCAAATTGTAAAAATGATTCAAGCCATTCTAAAGAAAATAAATATAGGCCATTTTGCTCAGAAAAGTGTAAGTTAATAGACTTTGGGGCTTGGGCAACCGAAAAATTTCAAATACCTGGAAATAAAAATGATAATGAATTTGATGAAAATATTTAACTCACTAATAGCTACTATACTATTTTCTTTAGTCTCTTCTCAAGCATTTGCAGTTGAATTTTCAATATCAGCTGAGAGTAATTTTATCTCTAAGTTGCGTCCTGGGCAAAAAATTACCGCTGGTTATATGAATATAATCCCCAGTGAAGATGCAACAATAATAAAAATTGAAGCAAAAATGATTGGTCGTATTGAAGCTCATTCAATGATTATGGATGGTGAAATAATGAAAATGAGAAAAATTTTACCTGAACTATTAAAAAATAAAAAATACCAGTTTAAATCAGGGGGCGACCATCTTATGCTTTTTGATGTAGAAAGAGACCTTAAAAAAGGTGATGATGTTGATTTTTTATTTACTTTCCAGTTAAAAAATAAAAAAGTAATTTCTAAATCTATTCAATTTAAAGTTAATTAATCAATCCCAGATTAGTCTTTGCGACGCAATTCCTATTGCTCCATTCTCTAAAGAAACTTTATAATCATTAGTTCCTAAGCCCCCAAGTGCGTAAATTGGTGTATTAACTTTATTTACCATTCTTTTAAATTTACTCCAACCTATTGGCTGCATGCCAGGATGAGATAAAGTTTTTTTCACTGCAGATAAAACTAAAAAATTAATATTTAATTTTTCAGCAAAATCAACTTCTTCTTTGGTGTGGCATGAAGCTGATACTATTAGATCTTTAGGTATTTTTTTAATATTTAGAAGGTCATTAGATCTTAAGTGTACTCCGTCAGCCTTTAGTTCATATGCTAGGTTGACATCAGAATTAATTATTACTTTTACATTTTTTCGCTTACAAACCTTAATGACTTCTGTCGAAAAAATTTTAAATTCACTATATGAAATATTCTTTTCACGAACTTGCACCATCCTCAGACCATCACTAATTTTTTTTTGTAATTGATTAAAAAAAACTTTTTTTGATGTCTCTGATAAATTTGTTATTGCATAATATTTTGGAATATCAAATGCTTTTTGAATGAATAGATTAGCAGGAAGAATAGGAGAAACTTTTGGTTTTTGTAAGTATGTCCATACTAACTTTTGATTTTCTTTCGGTGTAACCTTACCCTCCCACTTAAATACCTTAAAGAAATGAAGTGTTATATGGTTACCTCCAAAAGTATAGCTTCTTGTCACCCAATTTTCGAATTGGATTATTTTGACACCAATTTCTTCATAGATTTCTCGATACAAAGCATCAACTGATGTTTCATTTTTTTCTATTTTACCTCCGGGAAACTCCCACCACCCTTCCCAAATTTTAGGAGGTGGTCGCTGTGCAAGAAGTACCTGGTTATTGCTATTGAATAAAACTGCGACTGAAACATTAATATTCACTACTTTAGGTTCTATATTCAGCATTAATTTTGACATACTCATAAGATAAGTCAGTTGTCCAAACTGTTGATTTAAATTTTCCTTTATTTAAGTTAACCTTCAAAAAAACTTCAGAATTCTTCATTTCTTTTTGAATTTTTATCTCATCAAAATCTTCTGCAATAGTACCTTTAGTAGCAAATAGTATTTCATTAATATATAAGTCAATTAATGGTATGTCTATCTCCTTTAAATTACTATTACCAATCGCTGCTAATATTCTTCCTAGATTTGGATCTGATGCAAAAAAAGCTGTTTTTACAAGAGAAGATTTAGCTATACTCATTCCTATTTCCTTACACTCGCCCACACTATTTCCACCTAGAACTTCAATCGTTATGAATTTTGTAGCGCCCTCCCCATCTCTTATAATTGCCTGGGAAAGCTCAAGGGCAATATCAAAAATTGCCGATTTTAATACTTTATAATCTTTATCTTCCTTTACTATTTTTGAGTGTTTAGCTTGATTTGTTGCAGCAATTATAAATGAATCATTTGTTGATGTGTCACCATCTACAGAGATACAATTAAATGTAGTATCCACAATTTCTTTATTTAATTTTTGTAGCATTTCTAGAGAAATATTTGCATTAGTTAAAATAAAAGCCAGCATTGTTGCCATATTAGGATGGATCATTCCAGCACCCTTGCTGATTCCAGTAATTGTCAGTTTTTCATCCTGAATTAATATACTTTTTGATACTGCTTTAGGAAGAGTATCTGTCGTCATAATTGCCTCTGCTGCCCCAAGCCAATTGTTCTCTTTTAAACCTTTAACTAAATCAGGAGTCACTTGATTTATTTTATGAACAGGAAGTGGTGTCATAATAACTCCAGTTGAAAAAGGTAAAACCTGGCTAGGCTTAACATCTAAAACTTTTGCTATTGATTTGCAAACCGATTCGGCGTCCTTTATCCCCTTGTCTCCAGTTCCGGCATTAGCTGACCCAGTGTTTACAATTAATGCTTTTATAGCACTAGTTACTTTAAGATGCTTTTTTGAAACTATCACTGGGGCCGCACAAAATTTATTCTGAGTAAATGTAGCAGAAACTATGGATTCATCGTCAAGCACTATTAACATCAAATCTTTACGGTCTTTATATTTAAGTCCAGCTGACAAAGTAGCGAGTTTAATTCCTGGTACTCTTAATAAATCTTTATTAACAGGTATTTTTAAATTAATAGCCATATCTTTATTTTTGCCTCCAAATAGTACCTTCAGCAGTATCTTCTAATAGAATATTATTTTCTAAAAGAAGCTTTCTAATTCTGTCGGCATCTTCATAATCTTTATTTTTTTTTGCTAAATTTCTTTCTTTGATTAACCCGTCAATATTTAGTCCATCATCTCTTGTGGATGGCATCATAACGCCTTGTAAAAAATCATCTGGATTCATAGTTAAGATGCCTAAGGTATTAGCTAGACTGACTAAAAGCTCTATTTTTTGATCATCTTTATTCTTATTTATTTCATTAGCTAACTCGTACAATACAGCGATAGCTGAAGGTGTATTAAAGTCATCATCAAGTGCAGCTTTAAATCTTACCGCATAATTATTTGACCAATCAATTTCAAGTTTAGGAGATTTAGCTTTATTTCTAATAGATAAATATAGTCTTGTTAAGCCTTGTTTCGAATCATCTAATTGAATATCTGAATAATTTAAAGGGCTTCGGTAATGAGCTCTTAAAATAAAAAACCTAACAACTTCTGGTAAATATTTTTTTAGTATCGATCGAATAGTGAAAAAATTACCTAAAGATTTCGACATTTTCTCATTATCAATTTTTACAAAGCCATTATGGAGCCAATAATTTGCCATTTTACAATCGTTTGATGCTTCAGACTGTGCAATTTCATTCTCATGATGTGGAAATTGTAAATCTTGCCCTCCGCCATGAATATCAAAATGATCACCTAGGATTAAATTACTCATAGCAGAACATTCAATATGCCAACCTGGCCGACCTGGTCCCCATGGAGAATCCCATGCTGGCTCATCTTTTTTAGCTGATTTCCACATAACAAAATCAAAATTATTTTTTTTATATGGATCGATGTCTACCCTATCCCCAGCCCTTAAATCTTTTAAAGTTTTACCAGATAATTTCCCGTATCCTTTAAAATCTGATACGGAGTAATAAACATCATTATTCTCCCCTACGTAGGCAAATCCCTTATCT
>CAYTWX010000038.1:0-6923 GCA_964442085.1 uncultured Methylobacillus sp.
CTCAATCTGATGCTGAAAACTTAAACGAAGGTGTTTTTAATCGAACTAATACTTTGCAAGATGCCTTTGGCTTTAATCTTCAAGCAACGTTTGATCAAGACTGGCTCAGCAGACGCAATCAATTGGTTGCAGGTTTTTCAGCTGAGTATTCACAAATAAAATTTAAGCAGACTGAAGAAGAGGTAGCTTCGTTAGGCCCACTTGGATTTTTTGATGGAGCTCGGGACGATATTGAACAATCAAGTGGCCTAACTGGAAAGACTAAAACTTATGGTGCATTCTTAAGTAACACTCACTCTTTAAAGAGCAACTTTAATATCAATACAGCTTTACGCTACAACCACGTTCAAGTTGACAACAGGGATACTTTCCACAGCCGTGGTTCTTCAGCCAGTTTGACTGGTAAGCATCACTTTGAGCGTTTTAATCCCTCTGTGGGGGTTACTTTTCAGCCAAATGAAATCTTATCGACCTATGCTTCTTATAGTGAATCAAGCAGAGCTCCAACTAGTATCGAATTGGGATGCGCCAACCCAGATCAACCATGCAACCTCCCAACACAGATGGCAGATGATCCACCACTGTTTCAAGTTGTAGCAAAGACCCTTGAGGGCGGCGTCAGTGGAAAAGTATCAGAAGATACAAGTTGGAATATGTCTATTTACCATGCTACAAATCATAATGATATTTTGTTTGTTTATGCTAACGCCTCAAATGGGATGGGTTATTTTACGAATGTTGAAGAAACTACTCGGCAAGGTTTGGATGTTGGTATTAAAACGAAATTTGATAAGCTTAATTTAAATATTAATTATGGATTTGTGGCTGCGCAGTACGGATCAAGTTTTTCATTGGTTAATGAGGTTAATAGCTCTGCCTCAAGTGACGCAATTCAAGTAACCAAGGGAGATTATCTTCCAAACATACCACAACATCATTTAAAAATAAGAGCAGATTTCGAAATTAAGCCAAGGTGGAATATAGGCGCATCTCTAACTGCCTTTACAAAGTCTTATATGATGGGTAATGAAAATCAACAGCATAATGCCAGCGGAGGATTGCAAGGAGAAATCCCTGGTTATGCGATTGTGAATTTAGATTCTCAATATAGTTTTCGTAAGGATTGGAATATTCACGCTAAATTTATAAATATTTTTGATCAAAAATATTCGACTGGCGGACGCCTAGCTGAAACACGAGTTCAAACTGATAGATCTTTTGGAGATGAAAGAAATGTCGCCTCTCTGATACCAGGTGCACCAAGAGCAGGGTGGATAGGGTTAACTAAATCATTTTAAATACAAAATATAAGGTATTAGTTGGTTGGTTTTCGATATTGGCAATCACTTTTGTATCACTGATGCCTCTAGTTTCTCAAGCTTTTGAAAAAAATCAGTCAAATGATTATCAAGTTATTTGCTCTTCGAATGGTTTAAAATTGATTGAAATAAATGATCAAAATTTGATCAATAATGAAGATAAGCCAAATATAAGTCATTGTATCAATTGTATAATTTTAAGTGATAATGAAGCTTTAGTAGAAAAAATAGGTAGATTTCAAAAACTATCAATTTTTTCCACTAATAATAAAGTCACATCTTTTTTAATATTTAATAAAAAAAATATACTTGAGAATAATCATTCCCAAGCCCCACCATCAATCTAAATAGTTAGTTTTTTTTGCTTAAGAAATTAAGTGGCAATTTTATAATAACTAGAATGGATTGAGTAATGATAAAAATCAATAATTTTGTAAAGAGAAGTATTTGCATGCTTATGATGATTGCATCTTCAGCGAAAGCAGAAGAAGAAATTATCATATTACCAATTGATGTAATAGGTAGCGGTATAAATGAACAAAGCTATATCTCAGGAGACCATTTAACCGATCAGCTTATTAGATTTAATTCCATCAAGTCTAATAATAGCGGCTCCCTTCTTGATTATTTTACTGGAGTTAATAGTGCTAATAATGCAGGTGGGTCAAGTATGCCAGTCATTCGTGGTTTAGCTGATGATCGAATAAAGATAAGGATAGATGGAATGGATCTTATATCAGCATGCGCAAATCATATGAATTCGCCACTATCTTCAATTAATAGTTCAAACGTAGAAGAGATAAAAGTATATGCAGGCCTAACGCCTGTGAGTATGGGTGGAGATAGCATAGGGGGATCAATTATAATTAACTCTGCTAAGCCAGAATATGCTAAAAATGGCGAGAGATTAATTAAGAATAAATTGTCTACGTTTTATAGGGCAAACAATAAATCCAAGAGTATAAATATTAACACTAGCATCGCATCAGATAGATTATCGTTTAATTACAATGGAAGTTATATAAATACTGGTAACTATAAGGCAGGTAAATATTTTAAAGATTCTGGGAATGCAGCAACAGGTCGGGAATTTATTAGAGGTAATGAGGTAGGCTCTTCTGCATTCAGAGAGGGCAATCATATAGTCACACTTGGCACTCGCAAAGACGAACAATTATTTAATTTAAAAATAGGTTTCCAAGATACACCAGACCAAGGATTTTCTAACCAAAGGATGGACTCAACAAAAAATGAAGTTATTAAAATTAATATGGCATATGAAAATAATTACACTTGGGGAAGGATAGAATCTAGATTTTTTAATGAAAAAACTCAACATTCCCATAACTTTGGCAAAGATAAACAACTTTCTTATTCAATGAATGTAGTTGGAATGCCCATGAATGCCGAGGGACATAATTTAGGCTTTAATATTAAAGCGGATATTTTATTTTCTCAAAAAGATTTAATTACAATGGGTTCTGAATTTCAACGATATCGTTTAAACGATTGGTGGACTAGATCTGGAACAGGCCCAATGTCTCCAAATACATTCCAAAATATAAATAATGGAGAACGAGATAGGTTAGATTTTTATGTGGAATGGTTGAGTGCATGGACGCCTGACTTTAATTCATCACTTGGTATGAGATATGGGCAAGTTCGAAGTAATTCAGGAACTGTACATGGTTACAATGATAATAATTCAACTGGATCAACAACCCACAACCAACAAAATAATTCAACAGCATTTAACAACTCTAATCGCTCAAAAAATGATCACAATATAGATATATCTTTACTCGGCGAATATATCACTAATAAAGAACAAAGCTACGAGATGGGATACGCTATGAAAACAAGAAGTCCAAATTTATATGAAAGGTATACCTGGTCAACATGGATGATGGCTGCAAATATGAATAACACATATGGTGATGGAAATGGCTATGTTGGAAATGTTAGCTTGAAACCAGAAACTGCGCACACGTTAAGTTTTTCATCAAACTGGCATGATGATGAAAAAAAAGATTGGTCATTAAAAGCCACACCATACTTTACTTATGTAGATGATTATATTGATGCAGTTTCTTGTAGCAAGGTTGGGAAGTCATGTATGTCAAGAAGTGATGGATTTTCAACACTTAGCCTCGATAATCAAGCTGCAAAAATCTATGGATTTGATCTTTCGGGATACCAATCCTTAAGCATTGTTGAAGGATATGGAGATATCGGTTTAAAGGGCTCATTTAGCTACAGTAGAGGCAAAAATACAGATACTAATGACAGCCTGTATCGGGTAATGCCTGCAAACATAAAGTTAGCATTAGAACAAAAATTTGGTAGATGGAGTAATCGTTTAGAAGCAAGTTTAGTCAATAATAAAACAAATTTATCTAAAATAAGAAATGAGTTAGAAACGCCAGGATATGGTTTGATAAATGTATTCTCAACATATCATTATAAAGGAGCTAAATTAAGCATTGGCGTAACAAATCTATTAGATAAATACTATATCGACCCCTTAGGTGGAAGCTATGTTGGACAGGGAGCTACAATGATGACTGGTGTATCTAACTCTCAAGGGGTTCCAGGTATGGGTCGGTCATTTAACTTAGGGTTAACTATTGATTTGTAATAACTAACAATTAGATCATTTTCTATTGCTATAATATAGGATAATAATAAGAGATTATATATGCGAATTGGTACACCATTAAGCACTTCTGCTACTCGAATAATGCTGCTAGGAAGTGGTGAGCTTGGGAAGGAGGTAATTATTTCACTTCAAAGATTAGGTGTTGAAGTAATTGCAGTAGATCGATATAAGAACGCACCTGGTCATCAAGTTGCTCATCGATCTTATGTCATTGATATGACTAATGCAGATGCCTTAGAGTCTTTAATTGAGCTAGAAAAACCACATTATATAGTCCCGGAAATTGAAGCAATCAACACAGAAATTTTAGCTAGAATACAAGAAAAAAACAATTTAACTATAGTTCCTAGCATTAAAGCTGTGCAGCTCACAATGAATAGAGAGAGGATAAGGAAATTAGCCTCAGAAGAATTAAATATACCCACATCACCATTTGCTTTTGCGAAAAGTTTTAATGAGCTTAAATCTGCTATAGAATCAAAAATAGGTTTTCCCTGTTTTATAAAGCCAACTATGTCTTCCTCAGGTAAAGGTCAATCAAGAATAATTGAATCAAAAGAAATAAAAAAAGCTTGGGAGCATGCAGCCAGCTCTGGACGTGTTGATCAAGGGGTGGTTATTGTTGAAGGTCAAGTTGACTTTGATTACGAAATTACCTTACTAACCGTAAGGGCAAATAATAAAGATGGTGAAGTTATTACGCATTTTTGTGACCCTATCGGACACCGTCAGGAAAACGGGGATTACGTAGAGAGTTGGCAACCACAAGTTATGTCAGAAAAAGCATTAGCCCGGTCAAAACAAATAGCTGAAAAAATTACAAATGCTTTAGGCGGGTTAGGAGTCTTTGGTGTCGAGTTGTTCGTGAAAAAAGATGAGGTATGGTTTTCTGAGGTTAGCCCAAGACCTCATGATACAGGCATGGTAACGATGGCAACCCAAAGTCAGTCCGAATTCGAATTACATGCAAAAGCTATCTTAGGACTCCCAGTCAATGTATCTTTATTAAAGCCTGGTGCTAGTTCTGTTTTGTATGGAGAGTATGATGCAAATATTATCATCTATGATGAAATAGAAAAAGCTTTAGCAATAGATGGAGTTGATATAAGAATATTTGGTAAACCAGAATCATTCAAAAAAAGAAGAATGGGCGTAATTTTATCAACAGGCAAGAGTATTGATGAAGCAAAATCAAAAGCACGAGAAGCAAAATCACTTATAAGCGTTAAGCTTAAGTAATTCAGACCCTTTAAGGCGATTTTGTCAATTTTTATGCTAAAATCCGCGCTCAATAATTTTTTTGGTATCTCATGTCTCGTAAATTAAGAAATATTGCCATAATTGCTCACGTTGATCATGGTAAAACAACTCTTGTTGATAAACTTTTACAACAATCAGGAACATTTGCTCAGCATCAACAAGTTAATGAGCGAGTTATGGACTCAAATGAACTCGAGAAAGAGCGAGGTATAACTATTCTAGCAAAGAATACTGCTGTTACTTTTCAAGATACTCATATTAATATAGTAGACACACCAGGTCATGCCGATTTCGGTGGAGAAGTTGAGCGAGTTTTAGGAATGGTGGATGGTGTAGTTCTTTTAGTTGATGCTGTTGAAGGCCCAATGCCTCAAACTCGTTTTGTTACAAAGAAGGCTTTAGCTCTTGGTTTAAAACCAATTGTTGTAATAAATAAGATTGACCGACAAGGTGCCCGTTGTGATTGGGTTATCAATCAAACATTCGATTTATTTGCAAATTTAGGCGCCACAGATGAGCAACTAGATTTTCCAATTATTTATGCCTCAGCAATAAATGGCTATGCTAAGTTAGATGAAAAAGAAGAATCCGACAATATGGATCCTCTTTTTGAAGTGATATTAAAGCATGTTTCTTCGCCTGAAGGTGATCCTTCAGCAACCCTACAATTTCAAATTTCAGCCCTTGATTATTCATCTTATACTGGCCGAATGGCAATAGGGAGGATTCGTAATGGAATTTTAAAGCCAGGAATGAATGTCTCAATTATGTCTGGCGATGAAAAAGTTAGCCAAGGCAAAATAAACGAAGTTTTTGGGTTTAAAGGCCTTGAAAGAGTAGGTGTTGCTGAAGCACAAGCAGGAGATATTGCAATAATTACTGGGATTGAGGATATTGGTATAGGTCTAACAATATCAGATACTGAGAAACCATCTGGCCTTCCAATTATTCCAGTCGATGAGCCAACTCTAACTATGGATTTTATGGTTAATAGTTCTCCTTTAGCTGGTAAAGAAGGTAAGTTTGTAACTAGTCGACAAATTAAAGACAGGTTAACAAAAGAATTATTAGTTAATGTAGCTCTGAGGGTAGAAGATACAAGCGATGCTGATGTTTTTCGCGTTTCAGGAAGGGGTGAGTTGCATTTAACAATTTTATTAGAAAATATGCGCAGAGAAGGTTTTGAGATTGCTGTTGGCAAACCTCGAGTTGTTTATCGTGAAATTGATGGTAAACGGAGTGAGCCTTATGAGAATCTAACTGTTGATATTGATGATGATAATCAAGGTGCAGTTATGGAAGAGTTGGGCAGACGTAAAGGTGAGTTAACCAATATGGAGTCTGATGGCTTGGGAAGAACCCGCCTAGAATATTTAATACCTGCAAGAGGATTAATAGGTTTTCAAGGTGAATTTCTTACAATGACTCGCGGAACAGGCGTTATGTCTCATGTTTTTGAGCATTATGCACCAGCAAAATCTGAAATGCCAGGTCGACGTAATGGCGTTCTAATTTCTTCTGAAAAAGGGGAGTCAGTTGCTTATGCTTTATGGAAACTTCAAGAAAGGGGAAGGATGTTGGTATCTCCTGGTGAAAAACTATACGAAGGTATGGTTATAGGAATCCATAGTCGTGATAATGATCTTATTGTAAATCCGATAAAAGGAAAACAGTTAACTAATGTT
>CAYTWX010000039.1:0-6880 GCA_964442085.1 uncultured Methylobacillus sp.
TGTTTGATATTTTCCAACTTTCTGCCAAATCTGGGGCGTAATTTAAGTTTTCATCATATTTAATTAATGAGTTGAAGATATTTCCAGCTATCGCTGATGAAGCAGAATCACCGGCAACCATTGCAATAAGATTACTGGGTTCTCCAGCCATTGCATTGACGAGAGTTCCCCCAAAAGAGTTTATATATTTTTTATTATAATCAATAACTTCAGATGATTCTTTAGAACAACTTATTAATAAAGCTAAAGAAAAAGCAAGGGTGGTAAAGTTAAAAAGTATAGATTTTTTTTTCATGTGCATAATTAAAAAGTTATTTAGGTATGTCTAATGTATCACCTATGATTATTTTATCTGATCGTAGTTCATTAAATTCTTTTATATCTCTAATTGAGATATTGTATTTATCAGAAATATGGCTTAAGGTTTGGCCGGACTTAACTTTATGAGAAATTATTGATGAGTAATTATATAGCTCATTAACATTTGTAGGGAAGTATGTGGTTATTGCATCTTTATTGGGTATCAAGATGGTACTATTTTTTCTAAACGATCTCCTGCGCTCTAAACGATTAACCTGAATCAGTAATTTTCTATCAATACCAAATTTCTTTGCAACTTGTGCAACCCTTTCCTTCTTTTTAGGCTTGTAAGCTACCCAGTTAGATAAAGGTTTGTCGTAACTGTGATAATTATAATTAAATATGTGGATATGCTGATGTGGTAGGTTGACTTTTTGAGATGCATTTTTTACATTAATAACAGGCCTTTTGTGTTGAGGGTTGAGGAGCTGGAATTCTTCAATCGATATTTCTGCAAGGCGCGCAATAAGTTGTGTATCAATGTTTTTAGTTACTTCAATATTTTCAAAATAGGGCTTATTTTTTATATTGGGTAAGTTTAAACCGTATTTTTCGGGGTTACTTATAATATTTTTAATAGCAAATAATTTTGGTACGTAATTTTTTGTTTCTTTTGGCAGTCGAAGGTTGTAATAGCCCGTCGGCTTTTTGTTTCTCTTATTTCTTTTAATTGCTCTTCCCACCCTTCCTTCTCCTGCATTATATGAGGCTAGAGCTAGCTCCCATGACCCAAATTCTTTATGAAGCTTTTCTAGGTAGTTTAAAGCGGCATTTGTTGACTCAATTACACTCCTTCTTTCATCAACCCACCAATTTTGTTTTAAACCATATATTTTTCCTGTAGATGGAATAAACTGCCACATCCCAGCTGCTTTTTTTCTTGAAGTTGCTATTGGATTATATGCACTTTCTATCATTGGTAAGAGTGCTATTTCCATCGGCATATTTCTTTTTTCTACTTCTCCAACAACATGGAAGAGGTATTTTTCGCTTCTTTCGAGCATTCTTTTGACATACTCTGGTCTTTTTGAATACCATTTCTCATAGTTACGAATTCTTCGACTCGGCCTTTCTTTCATATCGTAACCACTATTAATTCTTGACCAAATACTAGATTGTTTGTCTACTTTCTCACTTTGAATGACTGCTTCAGGATTTATAAATGTGATTTGCTGACCTAATGCATTTGTTTCTGATCGCGCAACTAGTGTTAATGAAGTTAACAGTAAAAGTATTAAAGTCTTTAATAGGTATTTATTCTTAAAATTCATCTTTTCTCTTTCTAATTAATTTAAACTCTTCACTTGTTTTCGCCCTAAGAAAAGGATTAGTTTCAAGCTCCTCTTTGAGTAATGAAGGAATTGTAATTTCTATATTTCGTAATCTTTTATAGCGTTCTTTTAATTGATAATTGTCAGCATCAATAGTTAATGCGAATTCAATATTTTGTTTAGTGTACTCGTGGGCACAGTATACTTTTGTATCCGGAGTAAGGGAGGAAATTTTTGATAACGATTTAAACATGTCTTCATGAGAGCCTTCAAATAACTTTCCGCAACCGCATGCAAAAAGAGTATCACCAGAAAACAACCGATATTTATCAACAAATACAACATGGTCTAAAGTGTGTCCAGGTGTTTCAAGTACATAAAATTTAACACTAGTTCTATTTATTTTTACTACATCACCTTCTTTAACAATTTTATATTTAAATTTAAAGTCAATATTTTCAGGACCATAAATTTGGACATTTGGGTAATTATTAATTAATTCCTCAACTCCTCCAATATGATCATAATGTTTGTGAGTTATTAAAATTGATACAAGGTCTGCATCTCTTTTTTTTAGCTCTTTAATAACTGGAGAGGCATCACCAGGATCGACAATAATGGCGTTTCGGCTTTCTTCAATCAGCCAGATGTAATTATCCTTAAAGGCTTTAATTGGAATTATATTAATATTATTATTTTGAGGTAAAGTTGAATACATAAATGTGTTAAGTTTACCTTGTTTTTATGTTATTTTTAAAATTATGAGATGGTTTGAATCCAAAACTGCAAAAAAACTTATTGCACAAGAAAAAGAAATTATCGACAAATTTATTGAAGATAAATTTGGATACTTCGCCCTTCAATTAGGAGGTCCTTTTATAGATTTTCTTGAGAATTCTCGCATTAATAGACATCTTTTTAGTGAGGGTGTTTTAGCAAATATACTATTTGATCGATCCTCATTGCCATTCGAAGAGGAATCAATTGACTTAATTATTTGCCCCCATTTTATCGAGCAAGGCTATAATGAAAAATTATTTGATGAATTATATAGGACAATAATCCCTGGAGGTTGTTTAATTGTTCTTTGTTTCAATCCCTTTAGCTTTGCAGGAATTAGAAATTTTTTTTCATTCAGCTTAGAATTTCCTTGGAATTCTAAATTTATAAGTATGTCTTCAGTTCAGCGCAAAATGAAAGCAGCAGGATTTTCAATTACGGATGGTCAAATTTCAAATTATCAGCCTATATTTTCTGATAATCATATCTTTAATCCTTTTTTTGAAAAGGTCGGAAACCGATGGTTACCACTTTTTGGTAATGTATTTGTTATAGCTGCACAAAAAAAGGTCATAGCGCTTACGCCAATTAAGCCAATGTGGAAAAAATTAAAAAAGTCACCAACCTTAAAAGAGGAATGAGTTTAAAATGATCAATATATATACTGATGGCGCCTGCAAGGGTAACCCTGGTCCCGGAGGCTGGGGCGCATTAATAATAAAAAATGGCGAAAGAAATGAAATATTCGGCGGGGAAGGGAATACAACAAATAATAGAATGGAAATTATGGCTGTAATAATGGCCCTTAGGTCTATTGATAAAAAATGTAAAATTACAGTTTTTACTGATTCAACTTATGTTCAAAAGGGAATTAAAGAATGGATTAGTAAGTGGAAAATTAATGGATGGAAAACGAGCAATAGAAAAGATGTAAAGAATAAAGATTTATGGGTTCAGTTAGATATTTTAAATTCCGAGATAAGTATTAATTGGATGTGGGTAAAAGGACACTCTGGCCATCTAGAGAATGACCGTGCTGATTTTTTAGCAAATAAAGGTGTTAGTGATGAGGGGAAGTCATTATGAGGCAAATATTTCTTGATACAGAGACTACTGGCCTTGATCCCAACCAAGGCCATAGGGTAATCGAAATAGCTGCCGTTGAGATGAAGAATCGGCAATTAACAAGTAACTATTTTCATTCATACCTAAATCCTTCTAGAGAAATAGATCCTGCAGCACAAGAGGTTCACGGCATAACTTTGGAATTTCTTCAAGACAAACCTTTTTTTAAAGATGTTGTATCTGAATTCTTAGATTTTCTTAAGGATTCAGAGGTTATCATTCATAACGCTCCTTTTGATGTTGGATTCATAAATATGGAGCTAGGTAAGATTAGTTTTGATAAATTAGATAAGCAACCACTTACTATTTTTGACTCATTAAAGCTAGCAAAAGAAATTAGACCCGGACAACGAAACAATCTAGATGCTCTATGTAAAGCCTATGATATTGATAATACCTCGAGGAGCTTTCATGGAGCACTTCTAGATGCTCAGTTACTTGGAGATGTTTACCTTGGCATGACTAGAGGGCAGGAAGCTCTATCGATAGATTTTGCGCGAAGCTCCAGTAATGTAAATTTAAAAGATGCCGACCAAGAAAAACTTCTTATCATCACTCCTGATAGGGAAGAGTTGGAAGCAAACGAAGAATTTTTTTCTAAAATTAACGTTGAAAGCAATAACTTTTAGTAGGCGTCTGCCCAGTTATTTGGAGTTTCATATAGGCGGACTTTAATGGGTTTAATAGATAGCTTAAAATTCTTTGTAAAAGCAATTTTCAATTTATTCATTGCTACTAAAGCCATATTCTCAGCAGTAGGAACTAATGGAAAAATAACAGTTTTATGTTTATCGAGTGAGTTGAGAAAACCAAGCACCTCAGAGTCATCTTTGTAAACTATAAATGAGTGATCCCATTCGTCGACAATAGTTTTTTTTATCAAATCTTTAGCATCTTTAAAGTCCATAACCATTCCAAAATCTGTATCAGATATGTCTGAAACAACATCGCCTTTAATAGTTACCTCCAAAGTGTATCTGTGCCCATGAAGATTTTTACAAACACTTTTATGGTGAGGAATTCTATGGCCAGCATCAAATTCTAGCTTTGTAGTAATTTCCATTAAATTTTATCTATTGTGCTTATTCTCTCAAGTGCAGGCGGATGGGAGTCATAAAAGCTTGAATGAAGCGGATCAGGTGTTAATGTAGATGCATTATCTCTATATAACTTTATCAATGAAAGCTTTAAATCTTTTGCGTCTGAGTATCTGCATGCATATCTATCTGCTTCAAATTCATTTTTTCTTGAATAATACGCAATTAAAGGTCTTATAAAAAATATGAATAGAGGAGAGACGAGTAAAAATAGCAATAAGCCATTCGCATCATTTTGGACGACGCCTAATGACTCATAAAACCAAGAACTATCTTTTAAAATACTTAAAACGTATAAACCTATAAAGCTAATTACAAACATCATAATAATTCTTTTTTTCACATGGTTGTGATGAAAATGACCTAGCTCATGTGCTAAAACAGCTTCAATTTCTTTATGAGAAAGTTTTTCTAGGAGTGTATCAAAAAAGACTATTCTTTTAGAATTTCCAAAACCAGTGAAATATGCATTTCCATGATTACTTCTTAAAGAGCCATTCATTACATAAAGCCCACCAGACTTAAAACCACATTTTAAGAGCAATTTTTCAATTTTAGCCTTAAGTTTTTTGTCTTTTAATGGAAGGAACTTATTAAAAAATGGTGCAATGTAAAGTGGATAAAGAGTTAACATCAGAAAATTAAAAAAGGAGATAAATACCCACAGCCAAAGCCACCAAAAACCTCCTAAGTTTGAAATAATCGATAAAGAAACTAAAAGTATCGGAACTCCAATAACTATACTTAATATTGATTGTTTAATTAAATCGGCTACAAAAATTTTAAAGGTCATCCGATTAAATCCAAACTTTTCATCAATATTAAAAATTCTATAGATACTTAAAGGAAGATCTATTAGAGATGATATGAGCATCACTGATATAATAACTATAGAACCAGTAAGTAATTTATTGTCGGTTAAATTGCCAAATATGTCGGTAAGCATATTAATTCCGCCACCAATTGTTATTAGATATAAAAATATGGCTTGTATAAATAAGTCAATTATTCCAATATAAGATTTAGAAATAGTATAATCTGCTGCTTTTTTATGATCTTTTATTGATATTGTTTGAGAGAAGGGCGCTGGAACTTTTGATCTATTTCTTTCAACATGGTTTATATGTCTTTTTGTAAGCCACGCTTGGAAAAATGTTGTTGTAAGTAATAAAAAAATAAATAAATAGTAGAAAGTAAGTGACATAATAGATGCTTAAAGTTAAAAGAGCTATTGTGAGGTAAAATCTCGATAAAAGTAAGTTTAAAATGAAACTAATATAAAATTTTAATGGAAATCATGATGAGTAAAAGTAATGATAATCTAATATGGCTAGATATGGAAATGAGTGGGCTTAATACTGAAACGGATAAAATTCTTGAGATTGCAGTTATTGTAACTGATCCCTTTCTGAAGATTCTTGGTGAAAGCCCTGTTTTGGTTATAAACCAGTCTAATGATGTTTTGGCAAAAATGGATTCATGGAATCAATCTACCCATGGTAAGTCAGGCTTAATAGAGAAAGTTAAGAATTCTAAGACTAATGAAGATGGAGCAACTCATCAATTATTAGAATTTATTAGTAAATATGTAGGAAAGAATAAATCTCCTATGTGTGGGAATTCAATTTGTCAGGACCGAAGATTTATGGCTAAACATATGCCTAATTTGGAATCATATTTTCATTATCGCAACTTAGACGTCAGTGTGTTTAAAGAGCTAGCGAAGAGATGGAAGCCAGAACTAATTGAAGGATTTAAGAAAAAAGGTAAACATGAGGCGTTAGCAGATATTTTAGAATCAATCGAAGAGCTAAAATATTATCGTGAACATTTTATTAAAGTATAGATTCAATGTTTAATTTAACTAATTTTCTAGTAGTTGGTTTTGCTGCAGCTATAGGTGCATGGTTAAGGTGGGGAGTAGGGTATGTTTTGTATCTTTTATACCCAACATTACCATTAGGAACGCTCGCAGTAAACTTGCTAGGTGGATTCTTGATGGGGCTATCAATTGCTTATTTTCAAACAACAACCTCCCAAATTAGTGAAGAATTAAAGCTGTTTATAAATGTTGGATTTTTAGGGGGGCTTACAACATTTTCTGCTTACACCTCTGACATTTTTTCTTTTTTACAAAAAGGAGAGGTGCAAACGAGTTTTTTATTCCTAGTTAGTCATGTATTTGGTGCTCTAATAATGGCTTATGTGGGCTGGCAAACCATTATTTTTTTGACGGACTAGTTTTAG
>CAYTWX010000040.1:0-6777 GCA_964442085.1 uncultured Methylobacillus sp.
GCTTAGGGCTTATTGGTCGCAAGATCGGGATGACCCGTGTATTTACTGTTGAAGGCGACTCTATTCCAGTAACTGTACTAGAAGTTATTCCAAATCGTGTGACACAGATCAAAAATATCGAAAATGACGGTTATGAAAGCCTTCAAGTTGCTTATGGCCAAAAAAAGCCAAATAAGTTATCTAAGTCTTTAGCCGGAATTTATTCTAAAGTTGGTGCAGAAGCAGGTATTGGCCTTCGTGAGTTTAGAATACCATCAGCTGAATTAGAAAAATACACCACCGAATCAAAAATCACCGTTGAAATCTTCGAAGAAGGTCAAAAAGTAGATGTTACAGGAACCTCAGTAGGTAAAGGATTTCAAGGGGCAATCAAAAGACATCATTTTGCTGCTCAACATGCTACCCACGGTGTATCAATATCACATAGAGCATTAGGTGGAACTGGTCAATGTCAAGATCCAGGTCGAGTATTTCCTGGAAAAAAAATGGCAGGACATCTAGGGGACAAAAAAAGAACAACTCAAAACCTTGAGGTTATTCGAGTTGATAAGAAAAGAAATTTAATCCTAATTAAAGGTGCAGTTCCTGGTTCAAAAGGATCTGACGTAATGATAAGGCCTGCAGTTAAAGCAAAGGTGGGCGCCTAATGGAATTTAAAATATTAGATAACAAGGGTAAATTATCAAACAAGACCTTAACCGCATCTGATGCAACATTCGGAAAAGAATTTAATGAAGCCTTAATTCACAAGCTTGTTGTGTCTTATATGTCAAATGCTCGTTCAGGAACGAGGTCCCAAAAAACAAGGGGAGAGGTTAAGCACAGCACAAGAAAACCTTACAAGCAAAAAGGTACTGGTAATGCAAGAGCTGGAATGACTTCAAGCCCAATATGGCGTGGAGGAGGTAGAGCATTTCCAAATAGAACAGATGAGAATTTTGTAAAGAAAATTAATAAGAAAGCATATCGTGCAGGTATGAAATCAATTCTTTCAGAGCTGGTTAGACAAGATCGCTTATCTATTGTTGAAGAATTTAAAGTTCAAGCCCCAAAAACGAAAGATTTTATTGCTAAAATAAAATCATTTGGCATTACAGACAAGGTATTGATTTTAGTAGACTCATTTGATGAAAATTTGTATTTGGCATCAAGAAATCTCCCACATATTTTAGTTGTTGAAGCAAGGTTTGCAGATCCAGTAAGTTTGGTCCACTTTCCAAAAGTTATTGCAACAACCGGTTCCGTTAAACAACTAGAGGAGATGTTTGCGTGAGCGAAGATAAAAAAGTAACTGAGAAAAAAGTAACTGAGAAAAAAGTAACTGAGAAAAAAGTAACTGAGAAAAAAGTAACTGCTAAGAGAGTTAGTGATAAATCACTACAATCAGTTTTATCTCCTCACGTTACTGAGAAAGCAACAATGGTTGCCGATAAGCTTAATCAGGTAGTTTTCAAGGTTAGAAAAACTGCAACAAAAATGCAAGTAAAAGAGGCAATTGAGTCGATGTTTAAGGTGGATGTAAAAGCAGTTAATCTACTAAACGTCAAAGGTAAAACAAAAAAAGCGAGTCGAAATACAATGGGCAAAAGATCTGACTGGAAGAAGGCCTACGTAAGTATTAAGGCTGGACAAGAAATTAATTTTACGGGTGAATAGGGAGATATAGATGGCAATTATAAAAGTAAAACCAACCTCACCTGGTAGACGTGGGCTTCAGAAAGTAGTTACACCAGATATGCATAAAGGGAAACCTTACGCACCGCTATTAGAAAAAAAACATAGTAAAGCTGGTCGTAATCACCATGGAAGGATTACTGTAAGACATCAAGGCGGAGGCCATAAGCAACACATCCGTATAGTTGATTTTAAGAGAACAAAAGATGGAATACCAGCAAAAGTCGAGAGAATAGAATATGATCCTAATAGATCAGCTCGCTTAGCTTTGCTTTGCTACGCTGATGGAGAAAGAAGGTATATTATTGCGCCAAAAGGTGTGCAAGCTGGTGAAGAATTAATGAATGGTATTGATGCACCATTCAAAGTGGGTAACACACTTCCACTTAAGAATATTCCAGTTGGTAGCACACTTCACTGTATAGAGTTGAAACCTGGTAAAGGTGCTCAAATGGCAAGATCTGCTGGCACATCTATACAATTGCTTGCACGTGAAGGGGCGTATGCTCAATTAAGATTACGATCAGGCGAAGTAAGGAAGGTACATGTTGACTGCAGAGCAACAATCGGAGAAGTTGGTAACGATGAGCACTCATTAAGATCTATTGGTAAAGCTGGAGCAATGAGATGGAGAGGAGTTCGTCCAACAGTTAGAGGTGTAGTGATGAATCCAGTTGATCACCCACACGGAGGTGGTGAAGGGAAAAGTTCTGGAGGTAGACATCCAGTTAGTCCTTGGGGAACCCCAACAAAAGGATATCGTACACGAAACAATAAACGTACTGACAATATGAGACTCAGTCGAAGACCATCAAATAAAAGGTAAAAAATATGTCACGCTCAATTAAAAAAGGACCATTCGTTGACTCACATCTCGCAAAAAAAGTTGATGTTGCGGCTGCGAATAGAGATCGTAAACCAATAAAAACTTGGTCAAGACGTTCAACAATCCTACCAAATTTTATTGGTTTGACTATTGCTATTCATAATGGGCGCCAGCATATTCCTATATTAATTGTAGAGAATATGGTGGGGCATAAGCTAGGTGAGTTTGCATTAACCAGAACTTTTAAAGGTCACACAGGTGACAAAAAGGCAAAGGAATAAATTATGGCAAATGAAGTTTCAGCAATTTTAAAGGGCGTTAGAATTTCACCTCAAAAGGCTAGGTTAGTAGCTGATCTTATTAGAGGTAAGAAAGTCGATAATGCTTTAAATATCCTTAATTTCAGCCCAAAAAAAGGAGCAGAGATTATTAAAAGGGTAGTTGAATCAGCAATAGCAAATGCGGAAAATAACAATGGGGCTGACATAGACGAACTTAAAATAAAAACTATTTATATTGACAAAGGCGCAGTTTTAAAACGGATTCGTGCAAAAGCCAAAGGTAGTGCAGGAAAAATTCTTAAACCAACTAGTCACATTACTGTGATTGTAGGAAATTAAAAGAGATAATTATGGGACAAAAAGTAAATCCAATTGGTTTTCGATTAGCAGTTAAAAAAAACTGGTCATCAAAATGGTTCTCAAATTCAAAGAATTTTGCTGGGCTATTACAAAATGATATAAAAGTAAGGGCATTCTTAAATAAAAAATTAGTTAATGCAGCGGTGAGTAAAATTATAATTGAACGACCAGCCAAAAATGCAAAGATTACTATTTATAGTGCTAGGCCAGGTATTGTGATTGGAAAGAAAGGAGAAGATATTGAAACTCTCCGAGCTAGCTTACAAAATTTGATGGGTATACCAGTTCAGTTAAATATTGAGGAAGTTAGAAAGCCAGAAATTGAGGCTGCACTAATTGCACAAAGTATCGCTCAACAGCTTGAGAAAAGGGTTATGTTCAGAAGAGCCATGAAGAGAGCTATGCAAAATGCAATGAGACTAGGAGCACAAGGAATTAAAATTAGAGCTGCTGGAAGATTAAACGGGATAGAGATTGCTAGATCCGAATGGTACCGAGAAGGTAGAGTTCCTCTTCATACGCTTCGCGCTGATATTGATTATGGTGTTGCCAGAGCTCAAACCACTTATGGAATTATTGGTATAAAAGTTTGGGTGTTTAAGGGTGAAATTTTTGAAGACAATAAAAAAGTTGTTGTTAACGAAATTGATGTAGATCAAAAAATAGAAGACAAACCTAAAAGCGCACCAAAGAAAACATTAAAAACTGCTTCTAAGAAAGTGAAATCAGAAACAGAATCAGAAAAGAAAACCGTTAAAGTTGCAGTAAAGAAAAAAGTGGTTTTAGATGAAGCACCTAAAGCAAAAACTAATGAAACTAAGAAAGATGAGGCATAACTATGTTACAGCCAGCTAGATCAAAATACAGGAAGCAACACAAAGGAAGAAATCGCGGCCTTGCAACTACTGGTAACAAGGTGAGTTTTGGTGATTTTGGTCTTAAATCAATCGGAAGAGGAAGAATCACTGCAAGACAAATAGAAGCTGGAAGAAGAGTTATGACTAGACATATTAAAAGAGGTGGGCGAGTTTGGATTAGAATATTTCCAGATAAACCGATCACTAAAAAACCTGCTGAAGTAAGAATGGGTAAAGGAAAGGGAAGTGTTGAGTATTATGTAGCTGAAATTCAGCCTGGAAAAATGTTGTATGAAATGGACGGTGTTTCTGAAACAATTGCGAGAGAAGCGTTTAGGTTGGCTGCAGCAAAGCTACCGTTACTGACAGTTTTTGCTACTAGACATGTGGGTTGATAAGGAGAAAAAATGAAAACAATTGACTTAAGAAAAAAATCTACAGATGAATTAGAGAAAGAATTACTCGACATAAGGAAAGCTCAGTTTTCAGCGCGTATGCAAATCTCTACTCAACAGTCAAACAAAACAGATCAGCTTGGAAAGTTTCAAAAAGACATAGCCAGGATAAAGACAATTCTTGCTGAAAAATTAAATCAATCATAATTATGGGCGATAAAGAAAAAATGGAAGATAAATCTATAACAACTAAAAAAGCACCAGTAAAGACTGAAGCTAAAAAAGCACCAGTAAAGACTGAAGCTAAAAAAGCACCAGTAAAGACTGAAGCTAAAAAAATTGTTCGCACGGTAACTGGGAAGGTAGTCAGTAACAAAATGGACAAGACTATTACTGTATTAGTTGAAAGAAAAGTAAAGCACCCACTTTATGGAAAATATATAAATAAATCGAATAAATTTCATGCTCATGATGAAAAGAATGAAATTAATGAAGGTGATGTGGTTCAAATAACAGAACATAAGCCCATTTCAAAAAGTAAGTCATGGGTGGTAACAAAAGTTGTTACTAAAGGACAGGGATAAAAGGTATACAACTCGAATATTGAGTTATATATAAAATTAACATATAATGCAGCTTCTTTTTAAGGCGCTCGTATTACATTTAGCTAGCGCCCCAATACTGACCGTGGCGCTAGCTTTAAATTTAAGCTGGTAATTTAAGCGGATTAAGTTGGAGATTATTTCATGATACAAATGCAGTCAAGATTAGATGTTGCAGACAATACAGGTGCACGCACAGTTATGTGTATCAAAGTCTTAGGTGGTTCCAAAAGACGTTATGCGTCAATAGGAGACATTATTAAGGTTAGTATAAAAGATGCAGCTCCAAGAGGCCGAGTAAAAAAAGGTGAGGTATATGATGCTGTAGTTGTAAGGACAGCAAAAGGTGTTCGTCGCTCTGATGGGTCATTGGTTAAATTTGATAGTAACGCAGCTGTTCTTTTAAATCCAAAGCTAGAACCAATTGGGACAAGAATTTTTGGGCCAGTTACGAGAGAGTTAAGAACAGAAAAATTTATGAAAATTGTTTCTCTAGCATCAGAAGTTATTTAGGAGTATCAAAGTGAATAAAATTCGCAAAGGCGATAAAGTAATTGTAAATACTGGAAAAGATAAAGGAAAGCAAGGGATTGTATCTGATCTTATAGGCGAAAAGCGTGTAGTAGTTGAAGGTCTAAATATGGTTAAGAAGAATACAAAGCCGAATCCGGGTAAAGGTGAACAAGGCGGAATTATAAGCAAAGAAATGCCTTTAGACATTTCTAATATTGCTATTTTTAATAATGTGACTTCAAAAGCTGACAAAGTCACTTTTAAAACATTAAAAGATGGTAAAAAAATTAGAATCTTTAAATCTAATCAAGAAGCAATCGACGTTTAGGAAAAAATATGGCGAGACTAAAACAATTTTATTTTGACACTGTTGTAAAAGAACTTACAAAACAATTTAAGTATAGCTCCGTAATGGAAGTGCCAAGAATTACTAAGATAACACTGAATATGGGTGTAGGAGACGCTGTTGCAGATAAAAAAGTAATGGACAACGCGGTTGGCGATATGGAAAAAATTGCTGGTCAAAAACCAATTGTAACTTTATCCAAGAAATCAATAGCAGCTTTTAAAATTAGAGATGATTACCCAGTTGGTTGTAAAGTAACTTTAAGAAAATCAAACATGTACACTTTTTTAGATCGCTTAATTAATATTGCTATTCCTAGGGAGAGAGATTTTAGGGGCTTATCAGCAAAATCATTCGACGGTCGCGGTAATTTTAATATGGGTATTAAAGAGCAAATAATTTTTCCAGAAATTCAGTATGACAAGATAGATAAACTAAGAGGAATGAACATTACAATTACAACTACAGCTAAAACTGATGAAGAAGCAACTGCACTCCTAACATCGTTTAGTTTTCCATTTAGAAAATCAGTTAAAGAAGCTCCAGTGGAAGATGTTGCTCCAGTAGAAGAAACTCAGCAAGGAGATAAATAATTATGGCTAAATTATGTATGACTAAGCGTGAAGAAAAAAGAAGGAAAATAGTTGAAAAGTTTAAAGATAAACGTCTAGCATTGAATGAGATTATTAATAATGCTAGTGCTTCAAGAGAAGATCGAGCAGAAGCTAGAAGTAAACTTCAAAATTTACCTCGCAATTCAAGTCCAGTTAGATTAAGAAATAGATGTGCTTTAACAGGTCGCCCAAGAGGTGTTTATAGTAAATTTGGTATTGCTAGAGGAAAGTTACGCGAGCTAATGTTAGCTGGCGAAGTTCCTGGCATTACAAAAGCAAGCTGGTAAAGGGGAAAAAATATGAGTATGC
>CAYTWX010000041.1:0-6766 GCA_964442085.1 uncultured Methylobacillus sp.
TCGTTAATGCATGATCTTTTTCAAAAACAGATCTAAATTCTTGGTAAGTTGTAGCACCAATACATTTAATCTCACCATTTGCCAGAGCAGGCTTTAAAAGGTTAGAAGCGTCTAGAGTCCCTCCACTTGCTGAGCCTGCACCAATAATTGTATGAATTTCATCAATAAATAAAATTGAGTCTTTTTCTTCCTTGAGCTGCTTCATTACTGTTTTAAGTCTTTGTTCGAAATCACCTCGATACTTAGTGCCGGCAATTAAAGCGCCTAGATCAAGAGAGTATATTGTTTTATTTTGAAGTACTTCTGGGATATCTTTCTCAACAATCTTTTTTGCGAGTCCTTCGGCTATTGCAGTTTTACCAACTCCTGCTTCACCAACCAGCAATGGATTATTTTTTCGTCTTCTACATAAAATCTGAACAACACGTTCAACTTCTTGCTCACGCCCAATCAATGGATCTATTTTGTTTTCAGCAACTAATTTGTTGAGATTAATCGTATAACTTTCTAAACTTTTGTTTGATTTAATTTCGGATTCAGCTTCACTACTAACTGAGTCCTTATTTTGTATCTCTACTACTTTAGATATTCCGTGAGCTATGAAATTAACTACATCAAGCCTTGCAATCCCTTGCTGGTGAAGAAAATAAACAGCATGCGAATCCTTTTCTCCAAATATGGCAACTAATACATTCGCACCTGTAACTTCTTTTTTCCCTGAGGATTGAACATGAAGCATTGCCCTTTGAATGACTCTTTGGAAACCAAGTGTTGGCTGTGTATCAACATCATCATTTCCAGAAACAATCGGAGTATGCTCTTCAATATGACCAGTGATATCAGCTCTTAGCTTTTCAACTTTTGCACCACATGCTGTCAATACTTCAGAAGCTGATGGATTATCAATCATAGCGAGTAAGAGATGCTCGACAGTGATCAACTCGTGCCTTTTTTGCCGAGCATCCATAAATGCCATGTGTAGACTAACTTCTAATTCTTGTGAAATCATAATTTAAACTATATCTTTTCTATAATACATTGCAAGGGGTGTTGTGATTCTTTTGCTAAATTTAATACTTGATTCATTTTAGTTTCTGCTATCTCAAATGGATACATTCCACAAATTCCTATACCTTCTGTATGTATTTGAAGCATAATTCTTGTGGCCTCATCAGGGCTCTTTCTGAAGATTTTTTGAATTACATTTGCAACAAATTCCATAGGAGTGAAATCATCATTTAATATAATCACCTTATATATACTAGGAAGTTTTGGCTTAACCATTTTTGGCTTTAATTTTATGACATCATCAGTGTTATTTTGTTCCATATTTAAATTTGACTTTTATTTAGCTTTCTATAAATTTTGACACTCTTAACGATTTTATCCTGTGCGTTAATAATTTCGAAAGCAATTTTATTTATTTTAAAGCTTGTATTTGGCTCTGGTATATCCTCAAAAAATTCTAAAATTAATCCATTTAAAGTTTTAGGACCTTTGGTCGGCAAATTAAGAGTTAGTTTTTTATTTAACTCTCTAATAGAAATTCCACCATCAACAATCCAACCATCCTCATCAAAAATAATTTTTGATGATTTCGAAGGTAACTCAATATTAAATTCGCCAATAACCTCTTCAAGAATATCTTCAAGTGTTACAAGCCCAATAAACTCTCCATGCTCATTAACAATAAGCCCAATTTTTTCTTGGTTATCCTGAAATTTTTGCATTTGCTTATATATTGTTGTTCCTGATGGAATAAAATAAGGTGGATCTATTTGAGAAATTAATTCGTCATGACTCAAAGGTTGCATATTTTCTTTAATATAAAGTTTAAATAGTTTATTGATTTCTAAGACACCATGTATTCCCTCATTATCTTGTTTCTTTACAAGGATTCTATTGTGATGAAAATTCTCTATTTTTGTTAAAATATCCTCAATGGGCTGACCTAGATTTATAGATTCAATACTTGTATGAGGCATCATAATTTCATCAATAGTTACCTTCTCAAGGTCTATTAAATTTAATAGTAACGATTTATTTTTATTTGGTATAAATTTTCCAGAATCACTAATAATACTTTTTAATTCATCCATGGTAATTACATTTTTTTGGGCGAAATTAATTTTAATATTAAATATTTTCAATATCCCTAGTACAAATATATTTACAAAAAGAACTATCGGGTAGAAAACTTTCAATAAGGGATGAAGTATGTAACTACATGATAATGCTAATTTTTCTGGATGTGCTGCCGCAATTACTTTTGGTGAAATTTCACTAAAGATTAAAATTAAAAATGTCGTAATTAGAGTCCCTGTCATAATAATTATTTCTTGATTTCCATATAATTGAACAGCTATAACAGTCACTAATGTTGCAGCAGCAGCATTTGAAAAGTTATTACATAACAAAATCACACTCAGTAATTTATCTGTTTCTTGAAGTAGTTCCGAGGCTAATTTGGCTCCAGTATTCCCACTTTTAGCTAGGTGTTTTAGGCGATAACGATTTAGTGACATTAAGCTTGTTTCAGAGATTGAAAAGAAAGCCGACACTATTAGTAGGATGGCTAGAAGGGTGATTTGATTTGTTAGTGAGAAATTAAACACTGTAAATATATATAATTAAATATTATCTTTTTTACTTTCTGGCTTTGTAACTGCTAAATTGGTTTGATTAGTGCCAAGCCACATCGCCATTGGACAACCGACCATAATTGAGGAATATATTCCAAACAATATTCCTATAGTCAAAGCTAATGCAAAATTATGGAGTATTTCACCACCAAAAATCAACATTGAAATCACAACTGTTTGTGTTGATAAGTGCGTCATTATAGTTCTCGACATAGTCCTAGTAATTGCATTATTTATTACTTCAGAGACTTTTGCTTTTCTCATTTTTCTGAAGTTTTCACGTACACGATCAAATACAACAACAGACTCGTTTACCGAATACCCTAAAACAGCTAATACTGCTGCAAGTACAGTTAAATTGAATTCCCATTGGAAGAATGCAAAGAAACCTAAAATAATAATAACATCATGCATATTGGCAACAATTGCTGCTATTGCAAATCGCCATTCAAATCTCATTGTAAGGTAAAGCATTATTCCTATACATACAAAAAGAACTGCTAACGCACCATTTTCATATAGCTCATCTCCAACTTGAGAGCCAACAGACTCAACCCTTTTAACTTCCATAGAGCTATCAGATGATTTTAAAGCGATTGAAACTTTTTCTGATAATTCTGCAATAGATAAGTTTTCGCGAATTGGTAAACGGATAAGAACGTCTTCTTCTGTGCCGAAGTTTTGAACTTGGCTGTCTTCTAGATCTATTTCTCTTAAGGTTTCACGGATTTTTTCAATATTGGCAGCTTCAGGATAGCTGACTTCCATCATTGTCCCCCCAGTAAAATCAACCCCAAGGTTTAGGCCTTTTAAAATTATAATAAATATTGCAAAAATAAATGTAGTAGTAGATATTACTGCAGATATTTTGCTGTATTTCATAAAGGGAATATCTTTTTTTACTCTAAAAATTTCCATGTCTTTAGTTATTGTCCACTTTAAATATTTCACCAATTGATAACTTACTAATCTTGCGTCTATTACCATAAATATAGTTCACTATGGCACGCGATACAAAAATTGCACTATACATTGAGGTCAGAATTCCTAAAACATGAACTACCGCAAAACCTTTAATAGGTCCAGAACCAAACATAAACAATGCTAGTCCCGCAATCATGGTGGTTATATTCGAGTCTAGTATAGTTCCCCATGCCATCTTATAACCATTACTAATACTTGCTTGAGGAGTATTTCCATTTCTTATTTCATCACGAATTCTTTCATTAATAAGAACGTTAGCATCAATAGCCATACCTAACGTTAGAGCAATTGCTGCTAAACCAGGGAGGGTTAATGTAGCTTGAATTGCAGATAGCAATGCAACTAAAAATAGTAAATTTACAGAGAGTGTGATAACTGAGATAACACCAAAAGCCATATAGTAGACAGCCATCATAACTATAATTGCTAAGAAACCCCAGATTGTTGATTTAATACCACGAGATATATTCTCTTTACCCATGCTAGGTCCAACCGTTCTTTCTTCGATAATCTCCATTGGTGCCGCTAATGAGCCAGCTCTTAAGAGCAATGCAATGTCTGTTGCCTCTTGGGCGTTTCTCATACCAGTAATCTGTACTCGTCCACCACCTATTTCAGCCTGTATAACTGGGGCTGTAACTATCTCAGTAGAGTTTTTTTCGATCAACAAGAGAGCCATTCTTTTACCAACATTGTCCCGGGTCACTTGTTTAAAAATACTGGCACCCTGCCCATCAAGTGAAATTGACACTATTGATTGCCCTGTTTGTCCGTCAACCCCAGGCGATGCATTCGTGATACGCTCACCGGTAAGGATTACTTCTTTCTTCACTAAAATTCCTGTACCAAAGCGGTCAGGTAAAATTTCTGAATTTACTGGTATCTGATCTTCATTTCCTTCTTGAAAGACATCTTTATTAAAGTTTTCTTCATTTACCATTCTCATTTCAAGCGTGGCTGTTCGACCTAGAATTTCTTTCGCTTTCGCAGTGTCTTGAACACCCGGTAGCTGTATAACAATTCTATCAAGCCCTTGTTGCTGGATTAGTGGCTCTGCAACTCCTAATTCATTAACTCTGTTATTTAAGGTTTCTAAATTTTGTTTGATAGCGAACTCTGTAATTGATTTTTTTGTTTTTGCACTTACAATTACCTTGAGAATAATTTCGTCGTTTACAAAAATCTCTTTAAAATCAAAATTGTTATTTATATCTCGGATTATATTTTTACCTCTCTTTAAATCTTTTTTTGATTTAAATTTAATCTGCATAATGTCTTTATTTTTTGTGGCATCGTAGTAACCGACCTTTTCTTTTCTTAGCTTAGATCTAAATTCACTCAAATAACTTGCAGTTGTTTTTTCAAGGGCTTTTGATAAATCAACTTGCATAAGAAAATGCACACCACCCCTTAAGTCAAGGCCTAGGTACATTGGAAGTGGCCCTATATCTGAAAGCCAATTAGGTGAGTTTGAGATTAAATTTAAAGCAACTACGTATTGATCACCCAAAGCATTTTGAACTAGACTTTTTGCTTTTAGTTGCTCTTCAGCTGTTTTGAACTTCACTTTAATATTAAAGTTTTCTAGAATTAAGCCAGTATTCTCTATTTCTGATTTTGCAAGTGCTGCTTCAATTGACTGAAGCAGCTCAGTATCAATTTTTTCACCTGATTTAATTGGCATTATCTGAATGGCAGGAGATTCACCATAAAAATTTGGCATAACAAAAAGTATACTTAACAAGATTGTCGTTAAGATCAGGAAGTAAGCCCAGCGAGGCGAATGATTATTTTGATTATTGGGTTTCATTAATATTATCTATTAAAATTTCTTAAATCGATTTAATCGTACCTTTGGGTAGTAGAGTTTGGATAGTTTGTTTCTGTATCCTTATTTCTACATTTTTAGCTACTTCTATAATGGCAAATTGGTTGCTCAATTTAGTAATTTTTCCTAAAATACCACTGTTTGAAATGATTTCATCACCTGTTTTTAGGTTATCTATCAAAGCGCGTTGTTCTTTAGCTTGCTTCATTTGTGGCCGAATCAGCATAAAGTAAAACAACACAAAAATTATTATAAAAGGGAGAAAGCTAGCTAGTCCTTCATTCACGATATTTTATCCTTTAAAAAAAGATGATTCTATCATAAGTCATTCATGAATTCATTAGCCTTTCGCGTTTTTAGGAAGTCAGTTTGGTATTGCTTAAATTTATTATTTTTAATTGCATCTCCCGCCTCATGCATAAAAGTTTTATAAAAAAATAAATTATGAATTGTATTTAATCTTAAACCTAACATTTCTCCAATCTTAAAAAGGTGGTGAAGGTAGGAGCGAGAAAAATTCTTACAGGTATAACATTCACAAGATTGATCAATAGGAAGTAAATCATCTTTATATCGAGTATTTTTTAATTTGACATCACCAAATCGAGTAAAAAGCCAACCATTTCGAGCGTTACGAGTGGGCATTACACAATCAAACATATCAACACCGTATTCAATCGCATGCATTATATCTTCAGGGGTACCAACACCCATTAAATAGCGAGGCTTATCAGTTGGCATTTTCGGGGTAATATAGGCAGTGATTTTTTTCATCTCAGCTTTCGGCTCACCTACAGATAAGCCACCGATTGCATAACCATCAAATCCAATTTTTGACAGTCCTAATAATGATTCATCTCTTAAATCTTCATACATACCCCCCTGAACTATACCAAATAATGCATTTTGGCTTCCTATAAAGCTTACTTTACTTCTGTAAGCCCATTCTTGACTAAGCAACATTGAGGCTTTTGCCTCCTCATATGTCGCAGGGTAGGGAGTGCATTCGTCAAAGATCATTGATATATCAGCGTTAAGAATTTTTTGAATCTCTATGGATTCCTCAGGCCCGAGAAAGCATTCATCACCGTTGATAGGGGATCTAAAGGTAACACCTTTGTCAGTAATTTTACTCATTTTCCCTAAACTCCATACTTGAAAGCCACCAGAATCAGTTAACATAGATCTATTCCAATTAATAAACTGATGAAGCCCCTTATGCTTCCTTATGATGTCCAACCCTGGGCGCAGCCAGAGATGAAATGTATTACCAAGGATAATTTCAAAATCTATACTCTCTAATTCTTGAGGA
>CAYTWX010000042.1:0-6681 GCA_964442085.1 uncultured Methylobacillus sp.
AAATAAAAGGAGATTACATTATGTGGACAACACCAGCTGCAACAGAAATGCGTTTTGGTTTTGAAGTAACAATGTACGTAATGAACAAGTAATTTGTTTATCTAAAACATATAAAAAAGGGAGCAAAAGCTCCCTTTTTTATATGTTACAATTTTTTATCTTTATTTAAATTGTAAATAATCAATATGAATATTAGTTTAGAAGACTACGAAAAATTAGATCCAAAGTGCACAATAGAAGTAGAAGGCAAAAAAATTATTTTTCAAACTCCAAATAGCGTAACAAAATGGAGGGTGGACACGTTATTTACAAAAGAACCACACACTATTGATTGGTTAAATGAAATTGGACCAAAGGAAACTTTGTTAGATATAGGTGCCAATGTGGGAATGTACTCTATTTATGCCGGGGCAGTAAGAGGGGCTAATGTTATTGCCTTAGAGCCAGAATCCCAGAATTATTCACTCCTAAATATGAATATAAGACTCAATAAACTCGATCATTTGATAGCTGCCTACTGCATTGGGGTATCAGATAAGGATACTTTCGATTATATTTTTATGGGCAATCTGAGTGCGGGTGACGGAAATCATGCGGTTGGCGAACCATTAAATATGGACCTTCAGTCATTTTCAGAAAATATAGGTTTTGCACAAGGCTGTATAACCTATAAGATTGATTCGTTAGTAGAGGATAATAAATTACCAGTGCCGGATTATGTTAAAATCGATGTTGATGGCTTTGAGCATAAGGTTGTTGAGGGAGCTAAGAAAACGCTTAGAAATAAAAAAGTTAAATCAGTAATAATAGAAATGAACCCAAAACTCCAAGAACATCTTGCCGCAATAGAACAGTTGAAAAATTTGGGATTTAAATTTTCTCAAGATCAAGTTGACAAGGCTGCAGAAAACAAAACTGGCGTTTTTAAAGGAATGAGTGAATATGTTTTTAGAAGATGAATTACATGCCGCATATAAGCTTATAAATTCTCCCATTTTGAATTTTCCTTTTCCACATTTATATGTAGAAAATATGTTCTCAGAAAAATTTTATTCTGAAATACAAGACAACCTTCTTGATTTTAATGAAATGACTTCTATTGCTAGTCTGAATCCTGAAATTCCTGGTCTAGCAATCTACAAAGATAGATTAGTAGTGGATTTTAATAAGAAGAAGTCAATACAAAAAGTCACAAAGGATAAGCAAGAGTTTTGGACATCCTTTCATGAGAAAATGGCTCCAAGTCTCCGTAATATTTTTCAAGCAAAATTTAAAAACTTTCTTGATATGCGTTTCAAGTATTTAAAAAACGTATCATATACAGATCAATTGCAGCTAGTATGCGACAGAAAAAATTATGCATTAGGACCACATACGGATCAACCAAGTAAAGTCATATCACTTTTAATTTACCTTCCAAAAGATCGTACACAGATTTCAACGGGGACGTCTATCTATATGCCAAAAGACCCAAGTAAACTAAATTCGGAATTACCGCATTTGCATTATAAAAAAGAATATTTTCATAAAGTTATTACAATGCCATATACACCAAATTCCGCTTTCTGTTTTATAAAAACAAATAATTCATTTCATGGCGTAGAGCAGTTAGAAATGGAAGATACAGATCGATGGTCACTGCAATATAATATTCACATTACACAAGAGAATGTGGAGCAAGAAATAGAAGCAAGAAATGCTCACAGAAATGGAAAAGATCCTTCTTCAAATCAATCAGAATCAAATTTCAGCATCTGACTAATTTATATAGTTATTTAGGTGTAGCAGGAAAAGAAAAGTTTTTTGGGAGCATCACCCATATTTCTCCTGATTGCTTCATTTTTCCTGCTTTAGCACCCGCACTTTTACCTTGCCCCCAATAAAAATCAGCTCGAACCCCTCCATTAATTGCTCCACCTGTATCTTGAGCAATCATGAATTTATCTAAAGAGATGTTTGAATTTGGCTCTGTGGTTGAAAGAAAGATAGGGGCTCCTAAAGGAATAAATCTTCGGTCAACAGCTACAGATCTTTCAGATGAAATTGGGACACCTAATGCACCAATTGGGCCAGGCAGTCCTTGAGGGAGCTCTCTAAAAAAAACTGTACTAGGATTAGCATTTAAAAATCTCCGTAGTTTTCTTTTATTTTTCTTTGCCCAATATTTAATGCTTTGCATAGACACTCTGTGCCTTTTTAATTCTCCTTGCCTAATCAAAGCTAATCCCATTGAGCGATATGGATGTCCATTTTGATCTGCATAACCAACTTGTGTTGTTGAACCATCTTCAAACTCTATAACTCCAGATCCTTGAATTTCTAAGAAAAAAGCTTCAACAGGATTTTGCACCCATAGTAATTCGTTTCCTTGCAATGGGTAATTTTCTTTAGCTATCTCTTCACGTGTAAAATAAGGAATTAATTTTTTGCCTTCCACCCGACCCCTTAATCTTTTATATTTTAATTCGGGATAAACTTTGCTTAAATCAACTGTAATTAGGTCAAGAGGAGGTGTATAAAGTGGAATTTTATATTTTTTTGATTGGGTTCGGCTACCTTTTAATGAGGGTTGGTAATAACCTGTAATTAAACCTTTTTTCGAGCCATCTTCGTTATTGGCTTTATAAAGATCAAAATGAGCATGTAAATATTTGATAACCTCCTTGTTTGTTGGCGCTAATAAATTATTTGCTGCTTCGCAAGTACTTCTCCAGTTGTTTAGTTTTATTAATTTCTCACAACCATAAATCCATGCAGGCCAAGCCTGACTTGCCTGATCATTCTGAAGTTTAGCTTCGATTTCTTCCCATTTTGTTTTACGTAATAAACCATATTCAGAAAATGACTTTTTAGGTACATTAGTGGACTTGTCTTGGCGCTTTTTTAATTCTATTATTTTAGCTTCCAATTCTGCTATAGCATTCTTTTCTAAGTCACAATCACATGAATTTTGGACGCCTAATTGCCCGCAGCCAACTAAAAAAAATAAGAGAATTAATGATAGAATTTTTTTAATCAATGTAGCGTCCTTGGCATTATTAGTTCAAACTCGGAGACCTTGGCTTCAAAATCTCCCCCTTCCTCAGTTATCATATTATATAAACCTAGCATACTTCCAACCGGTGTATCAATTTCTGTTCCGCTTGTATAAGTAAATTTATCACCAGGTTTGATAATAGGCTGCTCTCCTACAACACCTTCTCCTTTTATTTCAAATCTTTCGTTATGGGCATTTTTTATAATCCAATGACGTGAGATAAGTTGCAAAGATTGAAGTCCTTGATTTTCAATTGATACCGTATAAGAAAAAAAATACTGATTTTCTTTAATATTTGATCGCTCTTCAACAAATTCAGATAATACTGAAATAGAAACTTGATATTGTCTTGTAGGTTTTTTGGTCATTTATTTGATTAAATCCTCTACCGGGGAACTTGGTGATGCCATATAAGGTTTTTTGGTCATACGCCCAGCAATAAAAGCTTCTCGTCCTGATTCAATCGCTTTTTTCATGGCTGAAGCCATTAAAATTGGATCTTTAGCCAACGCAACTGCGGTATTCATAAGTACTCCGTCGCACCCAAGCTCCATGGCAATAGTCGCATCTGAAGCGGTTCCAACCCCTGCATCTACAATTACAGGCACATTTGAATTTTCAATAATTATTTGTAAATTCCAGGGGTTTAAAATTCCCATACCGGAGCCAATAAGTGAAGCCAATGGCATAATTGCACAGCAACCAATATCTTCTAATTGTTTTGCTACTATTGGGTCATCAGAGGTATAAACCATGACATCAAATCCGTCTGCAATAAGAATCTTTGCTGCATTAATAGTCTCAACAACATTGGGGTACAAAGTATTCGAGTCTCCTAGAACCTCTAACTTTACAAGATTATGACCATCTAATAATTCCCTAGCTAAACGTAAAGTTCTTATAGCTTCTTCCGATGAATAGCAGCCTGCAGTATTCGGAAGATAAGTAAACTTTTTTGGAGGAAGGAAATCGAGTAAGGAAGGCTCATCCAATTTTTGACCAAGATTTATTCTTCTAATCGCAACCGTTACAATTTCTGATTCACTTGCGTCAATAGCAGATCTTGTTTCCTTAAAATCAGCGTATTTTCCAGTACCGATAAGCAATCTAGAATGAAAAGTGCGTCCAGCAATAACTAGCTTATCATTAATATTCGAATTTTTATCCACCACCTACTGCTCCTATAATTTCTATTTTATCACCTTCATTAAAATAAACCCCATCAAGAAAATTTTTAGAAATTATTTCCCCATTTTTTTCAATTGCAAAACGTTTGCCATTTAAGTTAAGTTGAATTATTAATTCTGTGGCAGTAATTTTTATTCCATTGAATTCTTTGATACTTCCATTTATATACATTTTCATATTACAATAAGTCCGATAATATTTTAAATATAACCTATTTTTTTATTATTAAATTGAATTTTTGCATCAATTTTGCATCAATTAAAGTATAGGGACAAAATTCCTACTTATAAATTTTCCCAAAAGGAATGAAAATGGTTAAAGTTAAAAATAAAGCTAGAGATATTAATTTGGAAAAAAATGGCTCCAATAAGAATAAGGTTAATATTTCAGGCCGTAACTTAATTTCAAAGAAAGCATATGAAAAAATTCAATTTCATCGCTCTCTTGAGGCATTCTCAGATTGCGTATAATTTTATAAGGTTCTTGCAAACATTCTAAAGCACATCTGATAGCAAAGCATTGCTAGTTCCGGATCATACCTTTCACCTTCGTCTCTCATAAATGCATGTTGAGCATTAAATTCGTGCCAACTAAAAGAAATACTAGTTTCTATTAATTTCTGATGTATTTGAGCTCGAGCATTTTCTGGTATGTGAGTATCTTGCTTTCCCCAGATCATTAATAATTCACCCTTAATATCCGATAGGCGTTCCATACTATGTTGGTTTGATTTACTTGGGATAGTATTAGTATGTAAATCTGTTGCATAAAAGCATGCAGTAGATCTAACTTCGGGATTAAGTGCTGCTCGAAAAGCTAAATGTCCACCGATACAAAATCCCATTGCTCCAATATTATTATTAGACCAAGCTTGTTGCTTGACCCAATCAATCATAGCTTGGTTATCTGAGTCGTATGCCTGAGCATCTTTAGATTCTTTATCCGAGTTCCCTTTATTTCTTCCAATGTCATCATAATTTAATACTGTACCAATAGGGTTTAACTCATGAAATACTTCGGGGACTAGAACTGCGTACCCGTGACTTGCTACTATTTTAGCAGCTCTTTCAATTGGACCTGTTTGATGGAATATTTCTGAATAAAATAAAATTACTGGGAAATTACCAGGTTTGGATGGTCGATGAACATAAGTTCTCATTTTTCCTGTTAGGGTATCAAGATCAATAGACTCAGATTGAATTAACATGGCAAACCTTTAAAAATTTAAAGACTTATTCTACTAGATATTCATAAGAATCTAAATGGCCTTTTATTTATATAATCTCTGTTACGACCATTAGAATAATCATTAGGAATACTATTCTGCCATTCACCAATACTTCTATTATGAAGCTCAACTGAAATTTTAGAGATTTATAATCTATAATTGTTGCCCATAGCCACTCTTAATGGTTTAGTTAACATTAATATAGAATTATCCCTGCTTTATGAGTGAATCAAGACTAAATCTCAGATTTCTTCTTAATACATTGATCATATAGAATCTCATTTTCATTTCTTATTTGAGTTTTTTCAGAAGAAATCTCTAGAGTTGTAATATTATTTGAATAAATATTTTGAGACTCTTCAATTTGGGTTAGTTTGAATTCCCTGTCGGGTAGAACAAGCCAAATAGATTCCCCTTCATTCAAATAAAACAAATAAAATGTTTTTCTTTTACTGCAATTATATTGAATAGAGTCTTCAGGCTTAACTATCTTTTCATTTATAGCATTCGATAAAAAATTATCAACCTTTGGAAGTCTATCCAAAGAGCAAGAGTAAGGGAGGATTACAATAATAAATAAATAAAAGTAGTTAGGTTTCATCTTCTTGATTAATTAATGATGCGTCTAGTTGTAATACTTGAGACTTATAGTAACTCATATCTCCTACTCGATCCTCACTTTTAGCTATTTTATATAAATATAAAAATGACAAGGTATGCTTGCTATTTTTTTCAATTACTTTTTTTAAAATATTCTTAGCAGCAACAAACTCTCCTAATTGATACAATGCAAAAGCGTGGTGATAGTTAGCTTCAATTTCATCGGGAGCTTCTTGCAGCCATTCCAAGGTTATTTTTTTAAGTACATCCCATGATTCTGTTTTCATAGGCCCGATAATTTGCATAAAGAAAGGCTGATTTTCAGTCGGTGCGTCCCAGAAAGGAAGTTCTGGTTGCTCTGTAACAGCAATTTCTTTGCCATTAGCCAGCATTTCTTTTATTATTTCAACGGGCATACTGTAATAAAAAGCTGTATTTCCAGCGGTTTTAAAAGTTGTTATAGCTAAGAGTTCACCATTGTAGTTAAAAAGCCCACCACCACTAGCGCCCATAGCAAACCAAGCTGAAGATTGAATTACTTTAAAATTATTTAGTTTGTGGATACCTTTCACCCGACCAAATGAAGTATGTGCCTTAACTGTATTGCCACCATAGCTTTTACCAAAAA
>CAYTWX010000043.1:0-6678 GCA_964442085.1 uncultured Methylobacillus sp.
TTAATGGATGGATAAAAGTTTATTCTTATACAGAAAAAATAGAATCATTTTTAACATATAAAAAAAATTTATTTCTTTCAAAAGACCAACATAGTTGGATAGAAATTAAGGTCAAAGAAATTAAGCTGCATGGTAAGACGATAGTCGCAAATTTTGCGGAAATTACTGATCGAAATCAAGCAGAGTATTACAAAGATTATTTAATTGGAGTACCAAAAATATTTTTACCCCAATTAAAAGCAAATCAATACTATTGGAGCGATTTAATAGGCTGTGAAATGTTTAACCTTCAAGATGTATCTTTTGGAGTAGTTGATACATTTATTGAAACTGGTGCTAATGATGTAATAGTTGTAAAAGGCGATAAAGAAAGATTAATCCCATATACAACAGAGACAGTTTTAAAAGTGGATGCTATAAATAGTAAGATAATTGTGGATTGGGATGAAAACTTCTAAACCTTTAATGACTTTTGATGTTGTCACATTAATGCCAGAGATGTTTTCTGCAATATGTGATTATGGAATTACTGGAAGAGCCTTTAAAGACGATACTGTTAATCTAAAATTATGGAATCCAAGAGAATTTTCAAAGGATATTCATAAAACAGTAGATGACAGAACTTATGGAGGAGGTCCAGGAATGCTTATGATGGCTGAACCTCTGGTGAAATCGATAGAAGCAGCAAAGAAAAGACAAAATGAGTTAGGGGTAAATAAGGTTAAAGTAATTCATATGAGCCCTAGTGGAAAATCACTAAGTCATAATGAAGTTAAAAGATTGATGGCTTGTGAGGGATTTGTAATAATAGCTAGTCGCTACGAAGGTATTGACAAAAGAGTTAACGATTGGATTGATGAAGAAATTTCAATTGGAGACTATGTTTTGAGCGGCGGTGAATTACCGGCTATGACAATGATGGACTGTCTGATTAGACAATTGCCAGGAGTTCTAAATGATGATGAATCGGCAATACAAGATTCTTTTGTTGGTGGGCTTCTAGATCATTCTCATTTCACACGGCCTGAAGTTTTTAGAAAGATGAAGGTGCCTGAAGTTTTATTATCAGGAGACCATGAAAAAATTAGATTATGGCGGATAAAAGAGTCGCTTAAGCTAACATGGAAAAAACGTCCAGATTTATTGGCGGGAAAGTTGTTGACTAAAGAAGAGTCTCGGCTGCTTGAAGAAATTCAAATTGAGCAGGAACAAGACTCTATATAATTTAAAAGGAACAGGAAACATGGCAAATATTATTGAAACACTAGAGCAAGAAGAAATAGCGCGTTTAGGAAAAAAAATCCCAATATTCTCACCTGGCGATTCAGTAATAGTAGGTGTTAATGTAGTTGAGGGAACAAGGAAGCGTGTTCAAGTTTTTGAAGGGGTTGTTATATCTAGAAGAAACAGAGGATTAAATTCATCATTTATTGTTCGTAAAATTTCTTCAGGTGAGGGCATTGAAAGAACTTTTCAGCTTCATTCGCCTCAAATTGAGAGTATTGAAATTAAGAGTCGAGGAGATGTCCGTAGAGCTAAGTTATTTTATCTACGTGAAAGATCTGGAAAATCGGCAAGAATTAAAGAACGTTTAAAAGTTCGTGATTCTGATAGTAAATTTGAAGATATCCCAGATATGCTATCTGAATTATCTCCAGAAGTAGCTGCTCCAGAAGTAGCTGCTCCAGAAGTAGCTGCTCCAGAAGTAGCTGATAAAAAGCCAGCTGAATAAAATTAAATATGAAAAAAACCTCATTTATTGGGGTTTTTTTTCATCTACTGTTTTGTGGCAACCCATTTATTTTGGCGTATATCTATATACAAGTTATTATTATTCAAGATTCAAGATAAAAAATCTAAACTATCAAAGGTAAATTAATTGAAAAATAAGATTATCGATGAATTTATTGATCATTTGTGGTTAGAAGATGGACTTTCTAAAAATACACTAAATAGTTATCGATTTGATTTAGAGCTATTTACAGGATGGTTAGATAAAAGTCTTAAAAAAAATATATTAGATACATCACAGGTAGATATTCAGCAATACCTTTCATTTAAATTTCCAACATCCAAATCAAGAAGCATTTCAAGATTGCTCGCAACGCTTAGACGTTTATTTAGATATCTATTAAGGCAAAAAAAAATAAAGATTGACCCTACTCTTGAAATACAAAGTCCAAAAATTCCAAAATCATTACCTAAAAGTTTAAGTGAAGAAGACGTTGAGTTACTTTTAGCTGCACCCGATGTTGAAACTAATACAGGATTAAGAGATAAAGCAATGCTTGAGTTGTTATACGCATGCGGCCTTCGTGTTTCAGAATTAGTTAACATCCTTCTAACCGAACTTAGTATGACGGAAGGAGTGATAAGAGTTACAGGTAAAGGAAATAAAACTAGATTAGTACCAATGGGCGAAGAAGCTGTAGACTGGATTAAAAAATATATCGATGAAAGTAGAAATAACATTCTAAAGCAAAGGGTATCAAAATACCTTTTCATTACAATTCGTGGCGGGGCAATGACAAGGCAGGCATTTTGGTATTTAATTAAAAGATATGCAATTATTGCTAATATAAAAAAATCAATGTCTCCTCATATAATGAGACATGCTTTTGCTACACATTTGCTTAACCATGGCGCAGATTTAAGAGTTGTTCAAATGCTTCTTGGCCATAGTGATATTTCAACAACACAAATTTATACTCATGTTGCAAGGGAGAGGCTAAAAAAACTTCATGAATCCCATCATCCCAGAGGTTAATTATTAACGTTCTAAGATAACGCCTACAAAGTTAGTATCAGGTAAGATTTTTTGTTTTGAGATCTTCAATATAATTTTTTCAAATTCAAATTTATCTTTTAAGGAGTTAATAATTTCTTCACCAAAGTCTTCAAGAAGATGATGTTGGTGATTTGAGCCGATTATTTTTATTTCAGATTCAACCAAGGCATAGTCAATAGTCTTAGAAATATCATTACCCTTAAAAATTTGATTACCTTCTAATTGGATATCAACATCAATTATAAGCTGCTGTGAAACAGACCTTTCCCAATCTGGCACACCAATTTTAGTATTTAATTTAATTCCATGTAAAAAAATTTTATTTGTCATGAGAAATTTGTTGTTTTTCAAATATAATAAATAGTATGATAAATCAAATTCTCTTTATTTCCAGTGCTTATTTAATAGGATCACTTTCATTTGGAATAATAATTAGCAAATCTTTGAAGCTTTCAGATCCAAGAACCATTGGATCAAAAAATCCTGGTGCCACAAATGTCATGAGAACCGGCAGTAAGCTTGCTGCAATATTGACGTTATTTGGAGACATCCTTAAAGCGACTATCGTTGTAACAGTTGCAATTTTTTTTAATTTAAATGATTTAGAGTTAATGCAAGTTACTTTGGCAGTTTTAATAGGGCACACCTACCCTATTTATTATAATTTTAAGGGAGGTAAAGGGGTTGCTACAGCTCTTGGAATTTTATTAGCTAGCAATTGGATATTAGCAATATGTGTAGTGTTCATTTGGTTAGTAATTTTTTCTATATGGAGATACTCTTCACTTGCTGCAATAACAGCATCATTATCCTTACCAATTATTAGTTATTGTATAAATGATACATCCTACATTCTTCTTACTAATGTTTTAATCACAGCTTTAATAATTTTTAACCATAACTCAAATATTAAAAATTTAATTAAAGGAATAGAGCCAAGTTTTAAAAAGTAGACTCAATTTCTGATAATTTCCATCTTGGCTGCACAGAAAATTTATAATTATTTTTAGAAGATAGATGAGCTCTGAGAGACCCTGCTAATGCAATCATAGCTCCGTTATCGGTACAGAACTCTAATTTTGGGAAATAAGTATTAAAATTTTCATTTTTTGAATGAAATATCAACTTTTCTCTTAATTTTTTATTCGCCCCAACTCCACCCGATACAACAATATTATTATAACCAGTCTGATCAAGCGCCTTAAGAGATTTTTTTACCAGGACATCTGTAATAGATTCTTGAAATGCAAAAGCAATATTTGCTTTAACTTGATTTGTTAGGTTTTCCTGTTTTTTGACTAAAGTCAAAACAGCAGTTTTGAGCCCACTAAAGCTAAAATTTAACTCATGTGTGTTTAACAAGGGTCTAGGAAGATCAAATTTAGGAATACCTTTATCAGCTAACTCTGATAGCGCAGCACCCCCAGGATAACCTAGCCCTAGCAGTTTTGCTGTTTTATCAAATGCTTCCCCTGCTGCATCATCTAAAGTGTCACCTATTATTTCGTAGTTACCAATCCCTTTCACATCTATTAATTGGCTATGCCCACCTGACACTAGGAGAGCTATAAAAGGGAATGATGGTTTATCGTCTTCAAGCATAGGGGCAAGTAAATGCCCTTCTAGGTGGTGAACTGGTATAGATGGAATATTAAGAGAGTATGCTAAGGCTTCAGCTAATGAACTACCAACCAGGAGAGCGCCAGACAAACCAGGTCCAGCAGTATATGCTATTGAATCAATTGAGTGAATTGAAGTAGAACTATCTTTAAGTAATTGGTCAATTAAAGGAATTATATATTTAATATGATCACGTGATGCAAGCTCAGGAACTACTCCTCCATAAGCAGAGTGAAGCTTAATTTGTGAGTGTAAAGTATGACCTAAGAGCCCTTTATGTGAGTCATAGAGAGCAATCCCTGTTTCATCACATGAGCTTTCAATCCCAAGAACAAGCATTTTGATTAGTATTTTTTCTTATATTAGTTGAAAAAAATGAATATTAGCATTAAAATGTGACACTTTCTTAAATTAGTAAAAGTTTATACTAATTCTGAAGATTCAAATTTTTAAAGAGATAATTAATGTCAACAGTAAAAGTAAAAGAAAACGAACCATTTGATGTTGCACTAAGACGATTCAAAAGGCTTGTTGAGAAAACAGGTTTGTTAAATGATTTGCGCGCTAGAGAATTTTACGAGAAGCCAACATGGGAACGTAAAAGAAAAGCTGCTGCAGCTGTCAAAAGACAATATAGGCGTCTAAGAAATCAAATGCTACCCCCTAAACTTTTTTAAGTAAAAGTGTCTTTAAAGCTTCAAATCACTGACGATATGAAATCTGCAATGCGTAGTAAAGATTCTGAGCGTCTAGGAGCTGTAAGGCTTCTTCTAGCCTCTATTAAACAAAAAGAAGTTGATGAGAGAGTTGAGCTTATCGATGAAGATATTATTTCAATAATAGAGAAAATGTTAAAGCAAAGACGAGATTCAATCGAAGCTTTTAATAAAGCAGACCGTAAAGATTTAGTTCAAAAAGAAGAGCTTGAAATTAAAGTTCTGCAAGATTATATGCCTCAACAGTTATCGGAAGTCGAAGTCGAGAAAGCTATTTTTGATGCAATTGAAAATAGCGGAGCTAAATCGATGAAAGACATGGGAGCAGTTATGGGAATCCTTAAATCTCAACTCGCCGGTAAAGCAAATATGGCTGATGTTTCAAAAAAAATAAAAATAAAGCTCACATAAAATTTTAAGAATAAATCTTAATTTGGACATACTATATTTATAAATATTGAGATAATATTTAATAATGATCCCTGAATCTTTTATACAAGAACTATTAAATAGAATAGACGTCGTTGATATAATCGATAAAAGAGTAACGCTTAAGAAAGCCGGAGCAAATTATCTAGCTTGTTGCCCATTCCATCAAGAGAAAACCCCTTCATTTACTGTAAGCCCATCAAAGCAGTTTTACCATTGTTTTGGGTGTGGTGAGCATGGCTCAGCAATAAGTTTTTTAATTGAATACGAGGGGCTAACATTCGTTGATGCTATTAATGATCTTGCCAATTCTATTGGCTTAAAGGTCCCAAACGATGCACCTCATAAAATTGAAAATAATGCTGAAAATTCAAACTTAGAAGAAATAATTAAGATTGCAAGCATTTATTACCAAAAGCAATTAAGGGTATCACCAAAAGCAATCAACTATCTAAAGTCACGAGGTTTAACTGGGGAAGTAGCAAAAGAATTTTCAATTGGTTACGCACCTGAGGGATGGCAAAATCTAAAAATAGCATTTAAAAAATATGAAGACGAAAGTCTCGTAAAAGCAGGCCTAGTTGTTAGAAACGAAAAAGGAAAATATTATGACCGTTTCCGGAATCGAATTATATTTCCAATTTATAGCGATAAAGGCAAAATTATTGGTTTTGGAGGAAGAATAATAGATCCAGAAGATACCCCTAAATATTACAATTCACCCGAAACCCCCCTCTTTCAAAAAAGCTATGAGTTATATGGCTTATTAGCATCAAGAAAGCCAATTAGAGAAAAAGGATACGTACTAGTTGTAGAAGGATATATGGATGTAGTTGGACTTGCTCAAAATGGCATTAGAAATACTGTAGCAACACTTGGAACAGCAACTACAGCTTTTCATATTAAGAAATTAATTCGATACACCCAAGAAATTGTTTTCTGTTTCGACGGAGATAATGCTGGAAGATCTGCGGCATGGAGAGCGATGAATAATTCATTGGTATCTGTTACTGACAACATTCAATTAAAATTTTTATTCCTTCCAGATACTCATGATCCTGATTCATTTGTAAAAGAAAATTCTGCGAAAGAATTTGAATTATTAGTCCAAAATTCAATGCCACT
>CAYTWX010000044.1:0-6654 GCA_964442085.1 uncultured Methylobacillus sp.
AAACCCCTTCAGATTATTCAAGAGTTTCACGGGAGATTGAAAAAGACGATTTACTTGATAAGATAAATATTTCTTATTTATCTAGTTACACATCAGAAATACTAAACCCCTTTATTATTGTTGAGTTGGCAAAAAAAGGATACAAAGGCTCACTTTATTACGCACCATTTAATCAATTTGAACAAGAAATACATAATGAAGACAGCGGGCTGTATTTATCTGACCCAAGTGTTGTTCTAGTTCATTCTAGAATCGAAGATACTCACCCTGATCTTATAAAGCGGTTTGCAAAGTATTCTGATAGTGAACTAACTAATCTTTCAGATGAAATCATTCAACGACATAAGTTAATGTTAGAAGATTTACGCAAAAAAAGTGATGCAAAAATAATTGTAATTAATTTTGGTAACTCCCAACTGATAGAAGAGTACTTCGATAGCTCACCAGTTGTTCAATCACAACAAATTTACTTTCAGAAATTAAATAACAGCTTATTGGACTTATGTAACAAAATAATATCTTGTTATGTCATTGATTATCAAAAATTTTTTACAGGTTTAGGCTTGGACAATTGTAGTGATTCAAAACTTTTTTATATGGCAAGAATTCCATTTAATAGTAACGCTCAAATATCATTCGGAAAGATAATCTCGAGGACAATTGCCGCGACTCTTAACCCAACTGCAAAATGTATAGTTCTTGATTTAGATAATACATTATGGGGTGGAGTTATTGGAGAAGATGGTATCTCCGGAATAAAGTTGAGTGACGAGTACCCTGGCAATGTTTTTAAAGATTTTCAACGAGCTATTTTAGGGTTAAGAGATCAGGGAGTATTGCTCGCTATTGCTAGTAAGAATAATCTGGACGATGTACTAGAGGTGTTTGAGAAACATACAGACTGCCTTTTAAAAGAAGGTGATTTTTCATCTATACAGATTCATTGGGAAGATAAGGCATTAAGCATCAAAAAGATTTCAGAACAACTAAATATTGGCCTAGATTCAATAGTATTTTTTGATGATAACCCTGTTGAGCGAGATTGGGTTCGAAAACAACTTCCGAATGTTAAAGTTATTGAAGTCCCTAAGAACGAAATAGATTATTTAAAAGCGCTAAATGAATCTATGTATTTTGATAAGTTAACAATTACAAGCGAAGACAAAACAAGGGCCACTATTTACCAACAAGAGCAACAGAAGAAAAATGATTTAAATAACTCGGTATCAGTTGATGACTTTCTTAAAGAGCTTAAAATAACTGTCAAGATTGGAGTTTCAAATGAAGTAACACTTACTAGGATTGAACAATTAATTAATAAAACTAATCAATTTAATTTGACTACCAAACGATATACCTCCGCTGAGATAATCAAGCTAATACATGATGGTGGAAAAGTGTATTGGTTAAGTGCTTCAGATCGATATGGTGATAATGGTATAGTTGGGGTGATGATTTTAGTTAAAATTGAACCTCAGGTCTGGTTGATTGATACTATGTTACTAAGTTGTAGGGTGATTGGTCGAAAAATAGAAACCGTTTTCCTTGCTGAAATCATGGAGATTCTAAGAAGTGAGGGGGCTGACTTCATTTACGGTAGTTATCTTCCAACGAAAAAAAATGTCATTGTATCTGATTTGTATAGCAAACACAGTTTTGAATTATCAGATAAGGAAAATAATATGTGGAAGTTTAATTTAAACAAAAATCATATAGTAAAACTTAATTATATTAAGGTGAGCATAAATAATGATTAACGAATTGAAGCTAAAAGAAGTAATATCTAATATCCTAGGTGTCTCTATCAATGAAATTAATGATGACAGTAGTCCAGATAATATTGAGCAATGGGACTCTTTTTCTCATCTTAATCTTGTTATGGCAATTGAAGCAGAATTCGATGTAAAATTGACCCCTGAAGACGCTATGGACATGCTTTCTGTGAAATTAATTCGTATAATTTTAGAGGACGTACAAAAAAAATAAATTATGGATACATTTAATTTAGGTGATTCTTATAGAGATAAATTTGTTATTACGAATGATGTAGTTCATAAGTTCGCTGATTTTTCTTTAGATTTTAACCCTGTTCATATAGATTTAGATTACGCTAAAAGTCGAGGTTATTCTCGTCAGGTCTCACATGGCGTTATTCAGTTGTCCTATCTTTCAAAAATGATTGGGATGGATTTTCCTGGCCCAGGGGCAATATGGATTAATCAAACAGCCGAATGGATCTTACCTGTTTTGGTCGGAGATACAATTGAAATCGTACTTACAATTAAGTCTCGCTCTTATAGCACAAAAATTCTTACCCTTAGCGTTGAAATATATAATCAAAATAATAAAAAAGTTATGGTGGGGGAATCACAAGTAAAAATAACTGAAAACATATCTAGCGAGCCTGACGATAATTTAATTGCACCAACTGATCATAACTCACATGAAGTTTCTAAAGAACATTCTTCAAAAATAGCTAATTCAAATAATCGAGTTGCTCTTGTAACTGGTTCAAGTCGGGGCATTGGAGAGGCAATTGCTCGAAAATTATCTAGAGATGGTTACAATGTTGCAATCAATTGCCGAAATAATCTAAAGGCCGCTAATAAAATAGTTGATAGCATTAAATCATCAGGAGCTGATGCTATTCTGGTTCAAGGGGATATAACTAACCCTGATGATATAGCTAGAATAAAAAAAGATATATTTAATAAATGGAGTCGGTGTGACATTGTAGTTCATAGTGCTTCACCTCCTATTAATCCAATAAAAACAGAAGTACTAAAGTATGAGAATTTTGATTTGTATTTAAATACCTATCTTAAAGCTTCTGTTTTAATCGTAGAAGCTTTTTCAAAGTCAATGATTCAGAATAAGTTTGGTCGATTTGTTTTTCTTGGTAGCTCATATTTGTTTGGTCCCCCCCCTCAAGGAATGGGGGCATACGTTTCAGCAAAGGAAGCGCTGTGGGGCTATACTAAGTCAATTGCTACAGATATGGCTCATTATGGCATAACTGCAAATATGGTATCTCCAAGTCTTACAATTACAGACCTGACATCAGAAATACCATCACGAGTAAAGGAAGTAGAAGCAATAAAAAGCCCCACAAGAAGGCTTGTTACAGTAGAGGATACCGCGTATCACGTAGCACATATATGCGCAGATTATTCTAGCTACCTTAATGGTATAAATTTGCCAATTACTAGCAGCCCTATTTGATTTAATAAAACATTCACCCCTTTAGCAAATTATATTTTAGTTAGCAATTTTTGAAGGTTTTTATTATTACTGTTATGAAGCAATACATAATAATTGCAGGATTATTACTATTAAAGGCCGTATTATTAACTGGATTATTTTTTTGGTTGGTTGAATAAGCACATTAAAATAGAAACTTTCCTAAATATAATCAGTCAAAAAAAAATGAAAAAATACATATTGCTAATATTTTTATTAATGTCATTTCTTACCTATGGAAAGGAATCAAATTACATATTTGGTTGGACACACCTTGATGATCCTAGCCTAAAAATTCCGAGAGGAGGAACAACGACTGGCCCACAAGTTAATTTGGACACACAGCCAAGTGCAGCTTGGAAAAAATTGCAAAAAATAGGCCTTACAAAATTTGAAAAAGATAGGTTGGCGATTCTTGCAATGGAGGGTAAATACAGGGTTTATTTTGACTTTATCGAAACAATGGGGTTTGAAGCAAATTATAAACCTAAACAACCATATCAATCATGGGCAACCGAATTAGTTGAGGTAGTAGAGAAAAAAAAGAATTTTATAAGCTTACAACACATAATTGTTATGTATTTTAAACAAAAAGATGGCTCCATTTCTGATCCCGTTGTGATGAAGCATTGGAGACAAGATTGGAAATACGAAGATAATGTAATTAATACATTTAACGGAAACGACACATGGGTGAAAAATAAAGTACCTTGGAGGTCGAAAAGAGGTACTTGGTCTCAATCAGCATATCAAGTTGACGATACTCCGAGATATCAAAGCTATGGGGAATGGACCCATTCTGAAAATTTTTCTTCATGGACAAGTAAGGAAACATGGCGCCCATTGCCGAGAAGAGAATTTTCAATAAGAGATGATTATGATGTATTGGTTGGGACAAATATTCAAACAATAACTCCAACAGGCTGGGTTCATGAGCAAAACAATAAAAAAGTAGTATTAAATAAAAATCACAAAGTACTAGCTAAGGAACTCGGAATTGCAAGATATGAAAGAATAAATAATTTTGATTGGGATGCAGGTATAGAATATTGGGAAGAAACTAATGTTTTCTGGAAAGAAGTAAGAAATGCTTGGAATAAGAAATTAGAAGATTCAGATAAATTTAAACTTGTAAAAGATGTAGACGGGACTATTTTGTTTAGCAAACTCTTTATGATGGCAGACAAATATTCTAATGGTGATGTTGAGGTATTAAACGCTATTCAAGGAATAATAAAAAAACATTCAGAAATTACTAAATAAAATATAGTTTGCAGTGGAAGGTAAATATATTAAAAAACAAACCGACCTAACTTTTTAGTTCTAATTGAATAATACGTTAATTATTAAGCAACTTATAAGTATGCACTAAAAATACTATATATAGTTAATTTTAAATTTTTTTTCGCAATATGTGGTATTTTTTATTAAAAAACCCGTTATAATCGATTTAAGTTTAAAGAGATGAAAGTTTAAACTTTTTTTTTTCAACAGGAGAAATAAGAATGGATATATTAGGAACTATTAGAAAGTGGTCAGCCGGACTTGCTGAAACTGCAATAAGTCTTGCAGCATTAGCAATAGCACTACAAATCTTAATGGGCGGGGCAAATGTCCCATTTCTTGGAAATACTGATGTTATCAGTAATGTTTCAGGTATCTTAAATACGCTTGGTAGCCAAGGACTTATTGGTTTAGTAGCATTATGGGTACTATATTCTATTTGGAAATCACGTAAATAGTCTAGAATAAGAATTACAATAAAAAAGGGCTCCGATGGAGCCCTTTTTTATTCTAAGATATATTTTTGAATTAGAAGGGTAACCAATATAATTCCTGAACACGAAGATCCAAGAGCTAGGTAATAATTAAATCCATTTTTTAGAAGCCAAACAAGTAAAAACAAAAAAGGAATGCCAGCTAATACGATAATTACAGTTTGTTGCGTTAGTAGAGATATTTTATTGATATCATGAGATTCTTCCCATATAAACGTAAAGGATGTAAAAAGTACAATCGGGAGGCCAAGTAAAATAGCAGCTAGCGAGGTACTTTTTTTACTTAATTCCGAAGCAGCAACAATAATTGCAACTGCAATAATAATTTTTATAATATATGACATCTGAATAGGATAGGTTATTTAGGTAAAAATTCAAAATATTAAATAAATAATATTAAAGTAGTGTCATATTTTGTTGGATGTTGTTAATATTTAACTTTAAATTTATTGATAAGAATATGCGCCCCCCAATTCTAACAAAGTTTCCAATTGAACAACTTGTATCCACATTAAAAGAATCTCAAAATAGTAAACTATGGGTTACTAGGTTTATTCCTCAAATATTAAATAAACAAAAAATACATGCAAATACGATTTCTTTGGTAAAAAGAATTAGTTTATTCAAAAAGCAACCAATCACTGAGAATGATATTCAAAAATTAGAGAATCATTTAAAAGAGATTGGTAGGAGTGACTTAGCTTGTGTCAGGCAAACAGATAGCAGAAAAGAAAATGTATTGATATTTTGTGAGCATGATGATGCTCCAGAGACGATCGACGGAATTGAAAGACATATATATCGAATAATCCCGAATGCAAAATTAAAATTTGGGGTCTCGGATATTAATCGTGATCGATGCTGTATTGTAAAAGAGAAGACATGGGGATTAGAAAAAGACCGTCCAACAGGAATTTATTCAATAGCTGATCTTTCTACGCTAGATTAGTTAAGTAGCAACGGGTGCAGCAGGTCTTTTATTCATTCTTTTTTTTGCATTTGTTCTATTTTTAAAGCTTTTCTTAGTTTTATCAAACCCACGTTTAGTTTTATTAAAAAATCCACCACCTTTTTTCTTCTTCTCAGGAGCTGCAGATGCACCCTTAGTAGGCTCCATACCAGGTACGACCTGAGCATCAATTTTCATGCCAGTAAAGCGCTCAATTTTTCTTAAATGTTCTCTATCTGTTGGTGAAACAAAGCTTAATGCAAGACCTTTTTTGTTGGCTCGTCCAGTTCTACCTATTCTATGTATGTAGTCTTCTGCAAAACGTGGCATGTCATAGTTAAAAACATGTGTAATACCTTTAACATCAATTCCTCTCGATGCAAGATCTGTTGCAACAAGAACCTTGATTTCATTTTTTTTAAAGCGGTTGATAGTTTTAGTTCTTGATCCCTGTGACATATCGCCATGAAGCGCTGCAGTTTTAAAATCAGAATGATATAAGTCATCAGTTAGCTTATCAGCTTGTCTTTTGGTGGCAGTAAAAATTATTGCTTGATTTAAATTAGTATCCGCAAGAAAATGCTTAAGCAGTTGTTGTTTGTGAAATTGATTATCAACATAATATAAAGATTGTTGAATATTACTATGACCCTTAGTATCAGGCTTAATAGATATTGTAATTGGATT
>CAYTWX010000045.1:0-6635 GCA_964442085.1 uncultured Methylobacillus sp.
CCAATTACTGATGCAATTATTGATGTTCATTTAATGGTAAAGCCTGTAGATAGAATTATTCCTGATTTTGCTAAAGCAGGAGCCAATATTATAACCTTTCATCCAGAAGGTTCAGATCATATTGATAGAAGTTTATCCTTGGTAAGAGAGAATGGTTGCAAATCTGGCTTAGTATTTAATCCAGCTACACCTTTAGAATATTTAGATCATGTGATGGATAAAATTGATATGGTGTTATTAATGTCAGTAAATCCTGGTTTTGGCGGACAAAAGTTTATTCCAGAGACTCTGAATAAACTTAGAATGGCTAGAAAAAAAATTGACGAATATACTGAAAGAACTGGCCGCGAAATATGGTTGGAAGTAGATGGTGGTGTGAACGCAGATAATATTGCTGAAATTGCTAAAGCGGGAGCAGATACTTTTGTTGCAGGTTCAGCAATTTTTAAAGCTGCAAACGATAATGACCCAAACCGCTACGATACAGTTGTTAACTCATTAAGAGCTTCGTTGTCAAAAACTTAATTTGAAAAAATTTTAATAAATTAAAAAAATGTTCACTACACTTACAAAAAAACAATTTGAAGAATATAAAGAGCAAGGGTTTAATAGAATTCCCTTGGTTTTAGAAAGCTTCGCAGATTTAGATACTCCTCTATCTGTATATACAAAATTAGCAAATCAGCCATATAGTTATTTATTAGAATCAGTTGAGGGCGGGGATAAATTCGGAAGGTATTCAATCATTGGCCTTCCATCTAAATTAAGAATACAAATAAACGATAATAAAATTTTAGTTTTTGAGGGAGATACGGTAAAAAAAGAGATTAATGATGAAAATCCATTAGATTTTATCGATCAATTTATGGCTAATTTTAAGGTCCCTACTGATTTAGATTTACCAAGGTACTCCGGAGGACTTGCTGGTTATTTTGGGTATGAAACTATTAAATATATTGAGCCGAAGTTGTGTAAAAAATTTGTAGAAGATAAGCTAGCGTTACCAGACATTCTTTTAATGCTTTCTGATGAAATCGTAGTATTTGATAATATTTCTGGTACATTATTTATTATTAATTATGTTGACCCTTCGATTACTGACGCATACGAATTAGGACTAAAAAAGCTTCAAAAATTAGTGAATAATTTACAATCAGGCCCATCACCATTTGCTTCTTTTGAAAATTCTGAATCTGATCATAGCAATTTCACTGAAGTATTCTCAGAGTTTGGAGAAGAGCATTTTAAAACTGCTGTTGATAAAGCTAAACAATACATTTTTGATGGCGATATCATGCAGGTAGTCCTATCTCAGAGAATGACTAAACCGTTTGAATCCAATCCATTATCATTGTATCGGACTTTGCGGAGCTTAAATCCATCCCCGTATATGTTTTTTTACCATATGGGTGACCATTATGTTGTCGGAGCATCCCCTGAGATTCTAGTCACTTTAGTTGGCGAGAAAGTTACTGTAAGACCGATTGCAGGAACAAGGCCAAGAGGTCAAGATGACTCTGAGGATATTCAATTCGAAAAAGATTTATTAGCAGACCCAAAAGAAATTGCTGAGCATGTTCAATTGATGGATTTAGGTAGAAATGATGTGGGAAGGGTCGCTAAAACAGGCACTGTAAACGTTACAGACAGTATGATAATAGAGAAGTACTCGCATGTAATGCATATTGTTTCAAATGTTGAAGGCGTTATTAAAGATAAATTATCTGCAATAGATGTTTTAAAGGCTTCATTTCCAGCAGGGACAGTCAGTGGTGCACCAAAAGTTAGAGCTATGGAAATTATTAATGAATTAGAAGATACCAAGAGAGGGGTTTATTCAGGAGCTGTTGGCTACCTTGGTTTTGACGGGGATATGAATGTTGCAATTGCAATTAGAACAGCAGTTATTAAAGATAATATGTTATATGTTCAAGCAGGTGCAGGTATAGTAGCTGATTCAGTCCCTAAGAATGAATGGGTAGAAACACAAAATAAAGCAAAAGCAATCTTAAAGGCATCAGAGTTAGTTCAGTCTGGTCAGAGCGAGTGAAACAATGATAGTAATGATAGATAATTATGACTCTTTTACTTATAATCTTGTTCAGTATTTTTCTGAGCTTGGCCAAGAAGTTATTGTTCACAGAAATGATCAAATAACAATAAATAAAATACAAGAACTAAACCCTAACTTTATAGTTATTTCTCCTGGCCCCTGCACTCCAAAACAAGCCGGTATTTCTTTAGATGTAGTTGATTTTTTTAAGGGAAAGATTCCAATATTAGGGGTCTGTCTCGGCCATCAAACAATCGGTCAAGCATTTGGTGGCAAAATTACTCATGCAAAAACTATAATGCATGGTAAAACATCTAAAATTTATCATAATAATGAAGGGGTGTTTGAGGGGATTGAAAATCCTTTTATTGCTACTAGATACCATTCCTTAGTTATTGAAAAAGCATCTTGTCCAGAATGTTTTGATATAACTGCCTGGACTGAAGATGATGAAATTATGGGCATTAAACACAAGAAGTTACCCATAGAAGGCGTTCAATTCCATCCTGAATCAATTTTGAGTCAATATGGGCATGACTTATTAAGAAACTTTATAAAAAATAATGGCTAATCAATTTAAAAATTATTTACATTCTCTTATCAAAGGTGAAGACTTATCTTCTTCTGAGATGGGTGCTTTGATGAGTTTAATTATGACCGGAAAATTAAGCTCTGCTCAAATAGCTAGCTGTCTTGTTGCAATGCAAATTAAAGGAGCAATTCCGAATGAGATAGCAGCAGCAGCCTTAGTTATGCGAGAACATTCTAATAAAGTATCAGTAAAAGACTCTCAATATCTTATAGATACATGTGGAACTGGTGGGGATAGCTTGCAAACATTCAATGTGTCAACCATAAGTGCAATTGTAGCTGCTGCTGCTGGCGCAAAAGTTGCAAAACATGGAGGAAGATCAGTTTCATCTAAGTGCGGAAGTGCTGATGTATTAGAAGCACTAGGTGTTGATGTTAATTTAGACTATAAAAGACTAGGTCAATTAGTGGATACTATTGGCATAGGCTTTATGTTCGCACCTAACTATCATCCAGCCATGAAATATGTAGCTTCAGTTAGGAAAGAATTAGAAGTCAGAACGATGTTTAATTTGCTTGGACCTTTAACTAATCCAGCGTCTACCTCTAAGCAAGTCGTGGGTGTTTATAGTAAAGAACTAACTACGACTTTTGCAGAAGTATTACAAAAGCTTGGGAGTAAGCATGTTCTTGTAGTTCATGGTGAGGATGGTATGGATGAAATTTCTATTACAGGAAAGACTTTTGTTGCTGAATTAAAAGATAATGTTGTAAAAGAATATACTATCGAACCTTCTATGTTTAACTTGAAGGTAGCAAGTTTAGAGGATATTATTGTTGAGAGTCCTGCTCATTCAAAAAAAATGATTCTTGATATTTTAAGTGGTAGATTATCAGTTGCTAGAGACATTACACTTTTAAATGCTGGAGCAGCTGTCTATATAAGCGGCTTAGCTACTAGCATAAAATCTGGAATTCTAATGGCTACAGAAGTAATAGACCAGGGAAAAGCAATGGAAAAATTAAATCAATTAATAAATTTATCAAATGGCTAATATACTAGATAAAATTCTAAAAACTAAAGAGCTTGAAGTTAGTCATGCAAAGTCTATTAAATCTATTCATAAGATTAAAGACGAAATTAACCTAGCCACAAAACCACGAGATTTTGTTAGGGCAATTAGGGATAAACATAAAAATAGTTTACCCGCTGTTATCGCAGAAATTAAAAAAGCTAGCCCATCAAAAGGAGTGATTAGACCTAACTTTAATCCAGAATCTATTGCTAAATCATATGAGGCTGGCGGTGCAGCCTGCATTTCAGTTTTAACCGACCAAAAGTACTTTCAAGGAGACCCAAAATTTTTAGATGTTGTTAAAAAAAATTGTTCGTTACCCGTTTTAAGGAAAGATTTTATTATTGATTCTTACCAAGTTTATGAGTCAAGAGCATTAGGAGCTGACTGTATATTACTTATTGCTTCAGCCCTTAATTCAAAAAAATTAAAAGAATTTGAATCCATAGCGCATGATTTAGGCATGGCAGTCCTTGTTGAAGCACACAATGAAGAAGAGCTAAAGAAATCAATATTACTAAATACTCCGCTAGTAGGAATAAATAACCGAAATTTGAAAACATTCGAAGTATCTCTGGATACTTCCATCGATTTAGTAACTAAAATACCTAACAATCGAATTCCTATTACAGAATCAGGTATTTTAAAGCACTCTGATATTAAATTAATGAACGATAATAAAATTTTTACTTTTTTAGTTGGAGAAGTATTCATGCGAGATGATAATCCTGGCCAATCATTAAAAGAATTAATCAATCAATGACAATAGCTAATCGACCAAGAAGAATGAGGCAGAATGAATTTTCTAGAAGATTGATGCGTGAAAACGATCTCTCTGTTAGTCATTTAATTTATCCAATGTTTGTAATTTCTGGCGAAAATATTAGGGAGAGTATTCCCTCAATGCCAGGAATTCAACGTTTAAGTATCGATCAATTATTGAAGGATGCAAAAGAATGCTTCGATCTAGGCATACCTGCTATTGCTTTATTTCCAGTTGTCGAAGATACATTAAAATCTAATGATGCAAGAGAATGCTTCAATGAGGTTGGTTTGATTCCAAAAGCAATCGCAGCGCTAAAAAAAACTATTCCAACGCTCGGAGTTATAACGGATGTTGCTTTAGATCCCTACACAAGTAATGGGCAAGATGGACTTACTGATGAAGATGGGAATATTTTAAATGATGAAACAGTTGATTTATTAGTTAAACAAGCTTTATGTCATGCTAGTGCTGGCGCAGATATTGTTGCACCATCAGATATGATGGATGGTCGAGTCGGAAAAATTAGAATAGCTCTAGAGAAAAATAATTTTATTAATACTAAAATATTATCTTATTCTGCAAAATATGCATCTTCATTCTATGGACCATTTAGAGACGCTGTGGGCAGCTCTAAAAAATTAGGTTTATCTTCTAAAGAAACATACCAGATGGATCCAGCAAATAGCGATGAGGCTTTATACGAGGTTAAGTTAGATTTAGATGAAGGAGCTGATATTGTAATGGTGAAACCTGGGATGGCCTATCTTGATATAGTCTACAGAGTTAAGGAGGCTTTTCAAAAGCCTACTTTTGTTTATCAGGTGAGTGGTGAATACGCAATGATTAAAGCTGCTTCTGAAAATGGTTGGCTTGAAGAAGAAAAGGTTGTTTTAGAGTCTTTAATATCTTTTAGAAGAGCTGGGGCTGATGCAATTCTTACATACTTTGCTCTGCAAGTTGCAAGATTAATTAAGTAGTTAAGTTAAGCTCCATAATTTTTTTAATATTCATTCCCTTGTTGCTGAGTAAATTTTTTTTCTTACCGCGCATGTCATTTTCAAAGTAGACTTTTAATTCAATAGGGAACCAAAGCCCCTCAAGTAAAAATGCGGGGATTATTTTAGTAGATTTCTTTTTGCTTAATTTCTCTTGATAAATTTTATCTTTTACATCAAAAGCAATATTTTTATTTAATAAAATATATTCAACTTCCTTTATATTATCTGTGAAAAGGCTAATTTGAATTTTAGGAAACTTCGGTATTAACCCATCGAGTAATTGACCAGTTAAATGGGGATTAAAGTCCTTAAACAAGTTCATTGTAGTTAGGGCTTCATTTCTAATTTTAACTACAATTTCTGAATCAACTTCTTCCTGAAAAATATTTTGGTAATCTTTTAAAGCTAAATCAATTTCATGATTTGAGGGTAATCTATCACTTGATAACAAACCTAAATATTTTGCAGCTTTTTTTTTTGCAAATAGATAGTCAGTTATACCTTCTTCCATAATTATTTCTGCTGCTCTAGCTGCAACTATTAAACGATTATTATTTTGGTTATCAAATATCATTTAAACATTAATTAAGTAGGAAGTAAGCATTACTATGTGGAAGAAATTCATCATAAAAATATTCATAAATCCCATCCTCATCTTTATCCGCTAACATTCCATTTTTAGGATTTATCCTCAGAGGTATTATGCCATCTGGAGTTTCTAATATCTTTATTGGATATTCTTTTATTATAGGCTTCATATAATCAATCCATATTGGAAGGGCTGCTCTTGAACCAGTTTCATGCTTGCCAAGCGTTCGGGGTTGATCGAACCCCATCCAAGTAATGGTTACAATATCTGGATTAAATCCAGCAAACCAAGCGTCTACAAGGTCGTTCGTTGTTCCTGTCTTTCCAGCTATATCTTCACGCTTAAGTCTCTTAGCCTTTCTTGCTGTTCCAGTATTGACTACCTCTTGCAGTAATGAGTTCATAATAAATGCATTTCTAGGGTCTATTATTCTAGGAGTTTCTTCGTTAGTTACGGAGAAGTTTTGTTTAATCTTTCTACCTTTTACATCTATAATTTTTTCGATAAAATATGGCTGTTTTAGGTACCCCCCATTTGCAAAAACTCCATAGGCAGCAACCATTTCTAAGGATGTAACTTGACCAACTCCTAATGCCATTGACAAATAAGGCGAATGTTTTTT
>CAYTWX010000046.1:0-6575 GCA_964442085.1 uncultured Methylobacillus sp.
GCCTTCTGGGTAACCCAATCTTTCAAAAATTTGATGAGCCTCTAAAGCAATTGTCTGGGCTTTTGGGTCTGCTAACCCTATATCTTCAATAGATATTCTTATTATCCTTCTGGCTAAATAAAGAGGGTCAGCTCCGCCATCAATCATTCTTAACAACCAATAAACTGAAGCATCTGGATTTGAACCTCTTACAGACTTATGCATTGCTGATATTTGATCGTAAAACTGTTCCCCACCCTTGTCAAACTTTCTAACTTTGTCAGATATTATCTTCTCAACTAGTTCACTAGTAATGTCACCACTCAGATCTGGTTCAAAAGTATTGACAAGCATCTCAAGTAAATTTATCAAACGCCTTGCATCACCATTGGCATATACAAGTATCATTTCTCTAGAAAGATTATCAACCGTTATTTTTTTATACTCTTGAAGTACTTTGTTAATAATATCTGTTAATTCTTCTGATGAAAGAGATTTCAGAACGTAAGTTTGACATCTACTTAATAAAGCTGAGTTAACTTCGAATGATGGATTTTCAGTAGTTGCGCCAATAAATATTATTAAGCCTGATTCAATATGGGGAAGAAAGGCATCTTGCTGGCTTTTATTAAAACGATGAACCTCATCAACAAAAAGTATTGTTTTTTTATTTTTCTGTTCAGATACGAATTGAGCTTTTGCAACGGATTCTCTTATTTCTTTAACTCCTGACAGCACAGCAGAAAGAGAAATGAACTGAGCATCAACATTATCTGCAATTACCCTAGCAATTGTAGTCTTTCCAACGCCTGGTGGCCCCCATAAAATCATAGATGGTAAATTGCCTGAATCAACTGCAACTCTGAGAGATTGACCATCACCCAATATATGCTGCTGCCCTACAATATCTTTAATATTTTTGGGCCTCAAAAACTCAGCTAATGGCATTGATAATTGTGTATTCATCTAATTTTTTATAACATCAATATCTTCGGGGGTATTAAATAAAAAGAACGCTTCATTGATAATTGGATTTTGATTGACTTTGATAAAGTTAATTTCAGTTGTATTATCAAAGCCATCAATAATCCTCATTCTTTGCAATTTACCTTGTTTGAAATTGATAAATACCTTTTTAAAGTTAGCTTTTTTCGGTTCATGCGGTAAGGCCTTAAACCAACTAACTCCTTTTGAATCTTGTATATTACTTATTTCAAAGTGGCTTCCTACATCACTCGTTACTAAAAGCATCGCTGGGCTTACCCCCCCAATCTTCTTTAATTGGCTTATTACTACCTGTTTTAAATCAGGATCGTAAAGATACAACAATTCACCGTCACTTATTAACTGACTTTTTGAAGGCTCTAGATAATCCCATTTAAATAAATTAGGTTTTTTAAAAAAGAACTGGCCTGAAGCCTCCTGAAGGATTGCTCCACTTTGATCTGTAACTTTTTGTTTGAAATCACCAGTCATCGATTTCATATCATCTAGTTTATCCACTAAATCAGAATTAGGACTTGAAAAAGCATTTGAACAAAATATCAAAATAACAAAAAATTTAATCATTTTTATTGTTTACTATTATTTCTCGGTTTCCAGAATTATTCATAGGGGTTACTAACCCAGCTTTCTCCATATCTTCAATGATTCTTGCTGCACGATTATAGCCAATCCGCAAATTTCTTTGCACATAAGAAATTGATGCTTTTTTTGTTCTAAGTACAATCTCAACGGCTTCATCATAAAGAGGGTCTTTTTCTCCTGATGGTCCTGACTCCCCTAAAATATTATTAGCACTATCATTGGGGTTGAGAATTTCTTCTATATAATTTGGCTCAGCTTTTGATTTAAGAAAACTCACAACCTTATGAACCTCTCGGTCCGAAACAAATGCTCCATGAATTCTATCTGGATAACTAGTTCCAGGTGGCATATACAACATATCGCCTTTGCCTAAAAGTGCTTCTGCACCCATTTGATCTAAAATCGTTCTCGAGTCGATTTTACTTGAAACTTGAAAGCCTATTCTAGCTGGAATGTTTGCTTTGATCAGCCCCGTAATAACGTCTACCGATGGTCGTTGAGTTGCAAGAACTAAATGAATGCCTGATGCTCTGGCTTTTTGTGCAAGCCTCGCAATTAGCGCTTCAATTTTTTTTCCCATTGTCATCATTAGATCTGCTAGTTCATCTATCACAATAACTATTAATGGGAGTTCTTCTAAAACTTCAGGGCTCTCAGGGTCTAATGAGAACGGATTAGTTAAAGGTTTTCCCTTTTCATGCGATTCCTTTAGTTTTTGATTAAAGCCTGCAAGATTCCTAACTCCAAACTCAGACATTAATTTATATCTTTTTTCCATTTCAGCAACACACCAATTTAATGCATTGCCTGCTTGCCTCATATCGGTTACCACTGGAGCTAACAAATGAGGGATTCCTTCGTACACAGATAACTCCAACATCTTAGGATCAATTAGAATCATCTTAACTTTATCGGAAGTGGCTTTATATAAAAGACTTAGCACAAGAGCGTTGATCGCAACAGACTTTCCGGACCCAGTGGTGCCAGCAATTAATATATGCGGCATTTTAGAAATATCGGCAACCGCAGGTTTCCCAGAAATATCTTTACCGAGGGCTACTGCTAAAAGATCAGATGTATCAGCGAAAATTTTTGAGCTTACTATTTCTGAAAAGTACACAATCTGCCTATCAGGATTAGGAATTTCTAAGCCCATACAAGTCTTACCAGGTATTGTTTCCACCACTCTTACACTTACAACCGATAATGCTCTAGCTAAATCTTTAGCGAGATTTATAACTTGACTACCCTTTACTCCAGCTGCTGGTTCAAATTCGTAACGAGTAATCACTGGTCCAGGTTGTGCTGAAATAACTTTTGCTTCAATACCAAAATCTAATAATTTTTTTTCAATCAGTCTTGATATAAACTCAATGGTTTCAGCTGATTGAACAGATACTTCATTTGTTGGCTGATCCAGAAGATGAAGTGGAGGAAGGGTTGAGTCTGAATCGGTAAATAAATTAGTTTGCTTTTCTCTTTTCACCCTCACGCTTTCTTTCGCGATAGATTTTACGTCTAATATTTTAACAGGCAAACGATCTTCTAGCTTCCTTCTCTCAGACTCAACAAAGGATGTCCTCTGTTTTTCAAACTTTTTACCTTCTCTCCTGTCCTTCCAGTCATCAAATTTTTCTATAATGCTTTTAAATAAATTACATATGAAGTTACCTATACTTTCTGAAATTGTTATCCAAGACCAGCCCGTAAACAAACTAAAACCAATAGCGAAAGAGATCACTAAAAATACTAGAGTTCCTATATACCCCATTGCTTTCTCTAAGAACCCATAAATATTGTTCCCTAAAAGACCTCCCTGCTCAGAAGGTAAATGCGCGGAAAAATTAATCGCATAGCCGGCCTCAAAAGTTGATGATGACAATAAAAGTAATAAAAAGCCTAAATAGTGAATGATTAGAAGGTGTTTTATTTCATAATTTTCATTCTCAATTCTTGGGTAAATCAAGAAAATACTATATATACTTAAGAATACAAGCCACCAAGCAGACAAACCTACAATATTTAAAAAGAAATCGGAGAAGTAAGCTCCACTTACACCTGCTAAATTGTTTATATTTTTTCCAACATCAACACTGTGAGAGAAAGAGGAGTCGCTTCCAGAGTAGCTAGCTAGTGCGAGTATTATATATAAACCAATAAATAACAAACTAAACCATGATGCCTCCCTGATTACTCTGCTTGCTAAATCTCTAGGCGCTTTTTTGGATAAGGACAATTTTTTACTACTGTTTGATTTACGTCGTGAAAACAATTAAGAATACTCTATAAAATATTTTAAATTATATCAGGCTAAATCAAAAATTGAACTCATATATAAAAGATTTTAAATAGAAAGATTAATAAAACTAATCGTAATGATTTAAATAAATATCGCAATAAACATTATTATTAATTGATTAGATGCTCAGTCTAAACTAGAATTATGTTTCAATTAGATTCTAGGAAGTATTAAATTATGTCGAAACATTCACGCCTTATTATACTTGGCTCAGGTCCTGCTGGATATTCAGCAGCGATTTATGCAGCTCGTGCGAACCTTAAACCATTATTAATAACTGGTATAGCTCAAGGTGGGCAACTAATGACAACCACTGATGTTGATAACTGGCCAGCAGATACAGATGGTGTAATGGGCCCAGACTTGATGAGCAGATTTGAAAAGCATGCATTAAGATTTAACACTGAAATTATATTTGACCATATTCATACATGTAAATTTAAAGAAAAAAAATTTAGACTTTTAGGTGATAACGATGAATACACATGTGATTCTTTGATTATATCAACAGGTGCTTCAGCAAAATATCTTGGTTTACAAAGCGAGAAAGATTTTTTAGGCAAGGGGGTTTCGGCCTGTGCTACATGTGATGGCTTCTTTTATAAAAATCAAGAAGTAGCTGTTGTTGGTGGTGGAAGTACTGCGATTGAAGAGGCTTTATACCTAGCAAATATTGCAAGTAAAGTGACTTTAATTCATAGAAGAGATGAGTTTAGGGCTGAAGTAATAGAGATGAATAAAATTCACGAAAAAGTAAAAGAAGGAAAGATAGAGTTAGAATTATTTAGTGAGCTTAATGAAGTTCTTGGTGATGATTCTGGTGTAACTGGCATTAAAATTAAAAATACAAAATCTGACGAAATAAAAGATATTAAGTTGAATGGTGTATTTATTGCCATAGGACATAAGCCAAATACAGATATTTTTGAAGGTCAATTAAAAATGGAAAATGGTTATATTGTTACAAAATGTGGAAGAGAAGGTGATTTCACTGCAACTAGTATAAAAGGTATCTTTGCTGCTGGTGATGTTCAGGATCATATTTATAGACAAGCTGTAACGAGTGCGGGTACTGGCTGTATGGCTGCTCTTGATGCAGAAAGATATCTTGCAAATAATGCATAATGATGATGAAAATCTTTTTCGAGAGGCTGTTAAAAATGTTAAGCCCCTTAAAATAAAGTCAAAAACTATTGAGGTAGCTGCAACCAAACCAAAACCAATTGCAAAGAAGCTCATAGAAGATGAAAAAAGAGTACTACTAGATTCTATAAGTGACGATTATGTTTATGAAAATATTGAATCAGAAGATGGGTTATTGTATCTAAGACATGGTCATTCGCCGGATATTTTAAATAAATTAAAAAAAGGATATTGGGTAGTTCAAGGCTCAATCGATCTTCATGGAATGATTTCTCAGGAAGCAAAATCTTATATTGTAGATTATATTCAAGAGTGCAAAAAAAGACACATAAGGTGTATTAGAATAATTCATGGAAAAGGTATTGGGTCTAAAAATAAAGAGCCTGTCTTAAGGAATAAAGTTAAGAATTGGTTAGCACAAAAAGATGAAGTTATAGCATACGCTCAAGCCCCTAACCATGATGGAGGAAGTGGAGCGGTTGTAGTCTTACTTAAAGAATATAACTAAGCTGTCTCAATTAAACAAATTGCTTGCGCTGCAATACCCTCAGCCCTCCCAATAAAACCTAACTTTTCTGTAGTAGTTGCTTTGATATTAATACTATTCAGACCACACCTGCAATCATCGGCAATATTAACAACCATTTTATTTATATAGGATTTCATCTTTGGTTCTTCGCATATAATTGTTGCATCAATATTTCCAATAATATAATTATTTGATTTTAAAGTTTCGATCACGGTTCTTAATAATTTACGTGAGTTGATATCTTTAAACGTCGCATCAGTATCTGGAAAATGTTGACCAATATCGCCTAAACCAGCTGCACCCAATAAAGCATCAATAATTGCATGAATTAGTACATCAGCATCTGAATGACCTTCTAAACCATACGCATGTTCAATATTGACGCCCCCAATAATAAGTGGTCGCCCTAATATAAATTTATGAACATCAAATCCTTGGCCTACTCTAGCCATTTGTATTTCCTTGAATTATCGTACTAAAAATCTGGCTCATATTTACTAGGTCCTCTGGATATGTGATCTTGAAGTTAGTAGTCAAGCCCTCAAAAACCATTGGCTTTAATCCTATTGCTTCGATTGCTTCAGCTTCATCTGTAGGCGTTCCAGGAAAGTTATTAAGCGCTTCAATTAGTTGTTTATACTTAAACATTTGTGGAGTTTGCGCTAACCACAAAGTGTCACGATTTTCTGTTTTAATAATTTTATTTGATTGATCAACTCTTTTTATTGTATCTACCGATGGTAATGCCACTATACCACCCACGCTATCCTTACTCACCGCTCTAATAAAAGAATTTATAAAAGACTCCGTAATTCCAACCCTTGCTGAATCATGGACCATAATCCAATCGTCATCAGATGCAAAACTTTCTATTGAGTTAAGTGTTTTCAAAACAGTCTCTGACCGACTATCTCTACCAGAGTAATAAATTTTAGTCTTATGAGAAAAAGTGTAGTTCGAATTCTCAATATTATTTTTTTCATCTGAGCTAAATGCGATCGAAATCGTATCAACAACTGCAACATTTGAAAAAATAAA
>CAYTWX010000047.1:0-6429 GCA_964442085.1 uncultured Methylobacillus sp.
GTATGCTTTAACAGCTTCTTCTTGCGCAGCACATCCAACAACAAAAAAGCCTAATACCGTGATTAATAATAATTTATTCATTAACTACTCCTGTTTAGTTTAAATAAAATTACTTTAAAACGAACCTAAAAGTTTTATTTTTTTATTCGTTATCTACTACTGTGTCGATTTTATAGCATTGTGTCAAATAATAAATCAAGCCTTAATTAATTTTTTAAGTTTAGGTAATAGCATATGAGCAATGGTTAAACTCGCCAGTACTGGAAAGATAACTAACAAATCACTGAAAGCATAAGTCGAGTTATTTAAAAAAATAAATATAGTAATTGGTGAAGTGAATAACATAACCCAAAATATATCAGGAATTAATTTGAAATTTAATACCAAAATAGCCCTTAAACCATGTAGGCCGCAAAAATATAAAGCAAACCATATGAGTGGGTCTAAATAGTATGCTAACGAAATTAAAATAAAAAATTCAAATAAAATCAATTTAAAAGTAATGCTATTATTTTTTTCTGTCTGTTTAAATAACTTAAATAATAAATAAGAAAAAAAAATTAAGATGCTAATAATGGTCAATATTCTTATTGAAGCAAAAATTTCATTACTAATATTAGTTAATGTAAGATCATAAAATAAATCATTAACTAAAACGGGTTTAAAAAGTAGCGGCAAAAATGTCATGGTAAATCCCCAACAAATCTTAGGTATCAAAACCCCTTTCCCAATAATGCTTAAGTCAGATAGCCCAAAATGAATACATGACAGAAACAAGAGTAATGCTAATCCAAATATTGGTGAATATAACCAGAAAATAGCTCCCAAAAAAACTAATAATGCGTATAAGCCATACAAACCGAATCTACTTCTTTTTTTACTTGAATACTCCCAGATTATTTTCCCATCCATTGCACCATGAGCAATACCAAGAGTAGCAATTAAAAAAAGAGACAGGAAAATAATATCTTTACTGGTAGTAATATTTTCAAAATTTGTAGATGTACTAAATAAGCTTAAATCATAATCTAAGGTTTGTGATCCTATTGATTCAAAAAGTAATAATAAAGAAAAAAGAATGAAGATTATTTGGTGCTTATTGGGCTTTGTTATCATTTTTTAAACAAACCTTTCAGCATTATTATTTTAGGCATACTTGCTAATATATTTATCAAATCAAATTTTGAAGCATCGTCTGATAAAAACCTAATTAAAGCTGAGGTATCTGCCTTACTAAATAGAGTAACAAAAAGATAAGGGCCTTTTTCTGGGAAGTTATAAATTACATTTAGGAAGATTTTATCCAACCAATTTAACAAAGGGCTTGGTTGGTATTTGTATTGAGGTAAATTATCAATACTTATTTCACTATAGTTTAATTTTAATACCCAATTAGCTATTCTTCTCATGGAATATCCTGAGGAGGCTCTAACCATGCCCGCACTAGTGCCAATCTTTAGTATACCTCTCAAGTCATCAGGACTTATAATCGCCATAGGAATAATTGCTTTTTCTTTTCTTTGGATGCTATATGGCCCATATTTTTTAAGTAGCGCTTGATGTCGCGTTTCTATATCTCTCAAACTTGGAGATGATGAAAAGACTGTGGTTTCAATAAGTGCTCTTTTACTTGAAAAAGGAAGGAGGTAAGTAAATTCAATTTCATTTTTATTTTTTTTAAACGCCATTAACTGCACTTCATTTTTATTCCACGTATCAGTCTTCACCACTATCTCATGTCCAATAAAAGCTTGCTTAACAAATGATGATTTGACTTCATGCTCTTTAAAGTTAATTCGACTATCAATAATAAGTTTCCCAAAGTAATTTTGGTCTCTGGTCTTGACTTCATGCATACTATTTTTATAAATTATTGTGTTTACTTTCTTATTATTAATTACTGTAATTTTACCTTTGCAATCCTTAAGTAATTTTTCTAAAACCTCCTTCCCATCAAAACAAACATATTTATACGGACTAATATCTTTGATGACTACTTCTTCAGAATCTTTAACAACTATTTTTTTCCATATACGCTTCGGTTTTAATTTAAAATTATTTGTGACATTTTGTAAGCCCGGGCCTTCCCATATGCAGAAAGTTTGGTCTTGTTTGATTGTTTTTTTTTGCTCTAAAAGAAGAATTGATTGGCTATTAAACTTTTTTATATATTGATTTAAAAACATTAGGCTTGATAAACCTGCACCAATAACTATCAAGTCATATGTTTTTTTCATCTTAAATGCGTATCAGGGAGTTTTGATAAGGAATGGTGAAGCTTTTGGTTATGCTTTTTAATATATAAATTTTTTCTCAATTGGAAAAGTGCTTTGAATGTAATAATTATTTTCTCAATTTTATTAATATAGACGCGAGGTGCTTGATAAGATATTCTATTTTTAGTAATACGTTTACCGATAGCTTGATAAAGCTTAGCAGCAATAATTACTGCCCTGGCAGTTTTAAATGGCAAATGAACAATTCCCTTCATTGCACTCCTATAATAACGATCTGCTTCTTTAAGCAGAAGATCTCTCGAGTTATTAATTACTTTTTTATCACCAACCGAGGGATTTTTAAAATTTTTAATACTTAGGTCATTCACCATCGTTTTTGGTAAGTATATTCTTCCTATCTCAGCGTCATCTTTGATATCTCTACAAATATTAGTTAATTGCATTGCGATACCTAGATCAATAGCATAATATTTTAATTCCTTGTTTTTTATGCCAATAACATCACACACCATCAAACCTACACTACCTGCAACTTGATAACAATAAATAAGTAGCTGATCAATATTTATTGGTTGCTTGTAATTTAGGTCACTTATCTGTCCCTTTAGAAATTCTTTAACAATAACTTGTCTTGGAAGGCATCTGCTATCAAACCCCTTGAATTCTTCAAATGCACCATAATATTTATTTTTTTTTATGGCTTCTGACGGGAAAAGTACATGGTGTAAATTTTTTTTACTGCCTTTATTGTCAACCAAGTCATCTAGGCGGCGGCAAAATGCATAAACTGCATACAGAAGATAAGCAACTTCCTTCTCTAAAAACCAGGTAGCCCAAAAAAAAGTTTTCCCATGTTTTTGCATTATGTTTGAATAATTTCTCATGGGTACATTATCTTTTCAACAACTTTAGCAGAATTAATTACTCCGGGCACGCCTGCGCCAGGATGAGTTCCTGCCCCAACATAAAATAAGTTTTTATATCTATCATCTTGATTGTGAGTTCTAAACCAAGCTGACTGAGAAAGGATAGGTGCTATTGAGAAGCCACTTCCAAAAGGAGTTCTATAATTCTCTTTAAAATCTTTAGGAGTCATTGAAAAAATTTCTCTGGCATTTTTAACGATGCCAGGCATGATTGTTTTATCAAGCTCATCTAGTATTTTTTTAGAAAATGATTCCTTGATTTCATCCCAATTTTGATTGCCTTTTAGATTTGGAACCGGGACAAGGGCATAATAACTATCCTGATTTTTTGGTGCAAACGATGGATCTGTTCGTGTAGGTCTATGTAAATAAATTGAAAAATCTTCTGCCAAATGATGACGATCGAATATATCTTTTAAAAGCTCTTTGTATCTTGGCCCCATCCAAATTGTATGGTGTGCAATATTTTTATACGATTTGACCGAGCCAAAAAATAATACAAACAACCCCATCGAATGTTTTGCATATTTTTTAATTAAATAATTATGAAATGAAATCTTTTCATTCTTTAATAACTCACCAGATACCTGAACTGGATCAGCATTGCTGACAACGTAATCATAGGATTCACTTTTACGATTTTTAAAATTAACTCTCGTTATAACTCTTCCTATTGTGGAAAAATGACTAACATCAGAGTTGTAATTTATTTTTATTCCATTACGAATCATTAATTTTTCCAATTCTGACACTAACTTTCCAGTCCCCCCCATGCAGAAATATATACCCCATTTTTGCTCTAGTGCATGAATTAATGAGTATATTGATGAGGTCTTAAATGGATTTCCTCCCACCAATAATGGTTGTATTGAAAATGCTTGCCGGAGATTGGGATGTTGTAAGTGCCTAGATACAAAACTGAAGACAGACTGATAACCTCGCATCTTTATTATTGCTGGCGCATAACGAATCATTGTTGCTATCCTGCTAAAGGGATGACCTGCTAACTTTTCATAACCAAGCTTAAATATTGCTTCTGATTCTTTGAGCATATTTAAATATCCTGATACATCTACAGGGGATATTTCTCTTATTTGATCGAGCATATTTTCACGATCTGGGCCATAATCAAAATCAGTTTGATCATTAAAATGAAATCTATACCATGGGTCGAGTGGTTTAAATTCTAGCGAATCTTCTAAATTTTCCCCTAACAAGCTAAATAACTCATAAAATAAGTTAGGTGCTGTTATGACTGTGGGTCCCGCATCATGAATATAATTTTTCCTTTGAAATACCTGGGCTCTTCCTCCTAATTTATTTAATCTGTCATATATCGTTACTTGATTTCCCCTTGCTCTCAACCTTATTGCTGCTGCAATTCCTCCAAAACCCCCACCAATAATTGCAATTTTTCTCATAATAACCGTAGCCTTTTATTAATTTCATCTTTTAACGATTCAATCACTGGTTGAATAATTACTGGTAATCGATGGATATTCGACATCGCATTAATTAGTATTTTACTTATTTCATCCCGAGACCCCTCAAAGTCATCTCTTGAAATTAAGTTAGCTAGCTTCATTGGTTCATCTATTATTATTTTCTTCTCAGCATTTGATAGATTTTTTAAAATTTTTATCGCCATTAAATTTGGGCGCCCCTTAAGTAGATCAGATGATGCTTCCTGCTCACTACCGACAATATTTTCAATATCATTTAGATATTGATAGGCAAGCCCTAGCTCATTGGAAATTTCTTTCAAAGCCATACACTCATCTTCAGTTAGCTCTTTACATCGAAACATACCCAACATAGGCATCGCAATTAGAGGTGCCGTTTTTTCGATTGCTATTTTTCTTAGCTGATCATAATTAATATTATGATGATTAAAGCTTACATCCAATGATTGTCCAAAAATAATCTCTTTTACTGAGCATGATAAAAGTTTTAATAGTATATTTTGATGCCAACCTTGTTCTATTTCAGTCAACTTCCTAAAAGATTCAGCGATTAGATAATCACCTGTGCAAATAGCTGCAGGAATACCGAACTCTTTCCACAATGATGTTTTACCTCGCCTTGTTGAATCCTCATCACAGATATCATCATGTAAAAGAGAGGCGCTATGAATTAATTCACATACCACCGCCCATTTGATATAAGTTTGGCTTGATAAACCTAAAAGCCCTCCGGAAGCTAATGCTAACCTAGCTCTAATCCATTTTCCTTTTGAATTATTATGATGCCTTAACCAATCAGATATGAAACTTTCTTTTACCTCAAAACTTTGAGCAAATTCTTGTTTAACAATATCAAGAAATTCATCTGCTTCTGGTGGAACGAAAGATTGATTCCAATATTTTTTTTTCATAATTGCTATTTAACCATAAAAAAATGTGCAGAACTATCACACTTTCTAATCAAAAATTTAAAGCGAATTAGGCGCCTACATCTGATTTACGTTGGGCGGTCATATAAATCATTACCCCAAAAATACTAATTGATAATACATCGGCTATTGTATATCCGACCTGAATATTTATATATGAAGTCTCTTGATTGATCATTGGGAATAGGTATATAACTGGATAAAAAGTCCATGAAATAATAAGAAGCCATCTTGAATTACTCACCATACGTTGTACAACTTTTGGTTGCTTCAAGATTGAAGAATTTAGGCCTTTAACTAGACTATAAAGAATATATAAAAATGGAATCATGGCTAATGTCCAGTAGATCCATCGATCACCGAGCTGGCTTAATGCAACAGACCCTTCACCAAGATAACCCAGAATGACCATCAGTATTGATGCAAAAACAAGCCTTACCCCCCTAGAATATGTTTCTTCTTTACTTAATCGCATAACAAGAACTAGCTCAAGTAACAACAAAGGGACAGTTAATAACCAACCAACATAGCGGTATGCAACATTGAAATAGCTGCCAGTCAATATTACCTCTCCATTTACTAATCTAAACGCATCATTGAAGCTCTCAAACATTCTCAGGTGGTGATAAAAAGCTATTAAGCATACCAAGCCAGACAATGTAAGAGCTGTTTTATAAGCTGGGGCGACTTGTGAACGCTGTGCGAAAAAGAAAACTGTACTTGCGCCAAATGCTGCTATGGCAAAAGACAATGAGTTATATATTAAGTTGAAATCTACTACTTCCATTAAATCTCCAAATTTTTAGCTTTAAAAAAAAACGCGTCATCACTGACGCGTTTTCTTAATTACTCATTCAAAAACTAAGGTTTCTAT
>CAYTWX010000048.1:0-6389 GCA_964442085.1 uncultured Methylobacillus sp.
TCCCTCTTTTTTCTTTTTATCAAAAACTCGGTGTTTTTTATTTTTACTCGGCTTCTTTTCTTTACCACCAAGAATCTCAACCTCCTTAGTATATTCCTTGTTAAAAATTCTTTGCTTATTATTATTACTTTCAGGGTCATTTTTTATAGGTGCTTCATTTTTAATTACATCACCCACTTTCAAGGAGATAATTTCACCATCACCAGTCATTAAAGCAAGCTTGGTATCATCTATTTTAATTATACTATTTAGTATTGGAAAATCTCCTACTTTTACTCTTCCAGCGATAGTTCCGTCATCAATATTTAAAAAATGGACATACCCCTCATAGTCACCAAATACAATATAGTCATTGATTATTGTACCTGTTTGAGGTTTTCGATATTTTAAAGCAGATTGGCGCCATTTAATTTCGCCATCTTCTTTATTAACAGAGTAAATAGAACCAGTATCATGGGTAATAAACAAATTAAATCCATCAAAAATCATGCCATGAAAACTTGATATAGGTCGAGTCCAAATAGTTTTACCATTTCTTCGGTCAAGAGCAGAAATATCGCCATTTGTCGTTATCCCATAAATTAAAGGGCCGTCAATAATTGGATGGCTAGTTATATCATTTGCTCTTTCAATATCAGTTACTCCTTTGGCGCGTGATATATTTGATTCCCATACTAACCCACCTGTTGGACTATCAATTGCAATCATTTTTCCTCCTGGTAATCCGAGGTAAACAACTTTGTTTGACTGAACGAGTTTGCCTTCTGACCAAAATGTTAGTGGGGGAATTGCTGCCTGGTATTTCCATTTAACAGAGCCGTCATGGGCGTTAAGCTGAACTATCTTATAGTTATTGAGCTTAACTACTACTTTTGAATCATAAATTATTGGTAGTGAGTTAATTTCTGCAGCTAACAGAGTCTTCCATACTAAGTCGCCTTTTAAATCCATGCACCATAAAAAACCATCCGATGAAGCAAAATATATTCTTTCATCACTTCCAGCAATGCCAGAAGTTAAAGTAATTTCAAGTTCTTTCTGCCAAATTTGATCACCGGATTTGCTGTCTAATTTTTTAATTGTCCCATCAGATGTAGCAACATACAAAAAATTTTCCAAGTAAAATATATCTAAACTTTTACCATTATGCTCACCGATATTGTCTTGCCAGACAACGTCAAGATCAATATTGTTTTTCAAATCACTTAATGGTGAAGGTTTATTTACAAAGTCATTGCCAAAATATGTATCTTCAATTTGATCATGAAGTTCCTGAACAGGGCCAAAAAAACACCCACTTAACAATAAAGTACTTAATAAAACAATTTTCATTTCCCAATGGAGTCTATTTTATTTTGCAATATTTTACGTATATCTCCTTGCCCCTTGTTAAGGCTTAAACTTTCAACGAACGATTTTCTTGCCTCTTGTTCATCTCCCAGCTCTAAATAAATGTCCCCAATTATATCTTTTGCAAGAGCCTGAAAACCAATCGAGTTAATTTTATTAGCTGCAACTAATGCTTCATCTAACTTACCACTCACTAAGTACAAATTTGCTAGAAGATAACTTGCTAGTGATTCAATTGACTCTTCAGTAGCATTGCTATGAGCCCAAATTAATTCTTTAACAGCAGCTTCATTGTTATTACTTTGCGAATATAATTTAGAAAGATATATAGCAGCCCTTGAAGCATATGGGGTATCACTCGAAGTATTTTTTAACAAAATAACCTTCTCACGAATTATATCTACTGATGTTGTTTTAGTAACCAATATCTCTTGATAAAGTTGTGAGGCTTTTTCAAGATTTTTTATAGTTTGGTTTGCGTAAAAATTGTATGCAAAATACAAACCTAAAAAAATTACAACCGCAGCAATAATTGAACGTTTATATGTGTCCCAAATCTTTTGTATCTTTTCAACCTGCTCTTCTTCTGTGTCTAAAGCCATTTTATTTCCTCTTTGATAAATTTCCTGGAATTGAAGCTAACAATTCTTTTGTGTAGTTAGTTTTTGGATTGTTGAAAATTATATCAGTTTTTCCTTGCTCGATAAGTTTTCCATCTTTCATCACAATAACTTCATTCGCAATATGACGAACTATTCTTAAATCATGAGTGATAAAGAGATAAGTTAATCCGTACTCTTTTTGTAACGATTTGAGAAGTTTAATTATTTGAGCTTGAACAGAAACATCAAGTGCAGAGACTGGCTCATCACATATAACTAGCTCAGGTTCTAATATAAGTGCCCGTGCTATACCTATTCTTTGCCTTTGCCCACCTGAAAATTGATGCGGGTATTTTAATAAATCACCTTCAACAAGGCCAACTCTTTTAATCATACTTAATATTTTGGAGTATTGAGCTGCACCGTCACCAAGCTTATGAATCTTGAGGGGTTCTTCCATAATTTTGAGTATTTTCATTCTAGGGTTTAATGATGCATATGGGTCCTGAAAAATCATTTGAATATTTTTTCTCGTACTTTTTAAGGTATCCCCGTTGATTGTTCGCATATTTTTATTTCTAAAAGTTATCGACCCATTATCAATATCAATTAAGCGAATTAAGCTTTTGGCTAGGGTAGATTTCCCACTTCCAGACTCTCCTACAACCGCAAGAGTTATTCCTTTTTTAATACTGACAGATATATTATCCAATGCTTTTATAACAGTCTGCGTTCTAGTAAAAAATCCTGTTGTTTTTACATAATTTTTTGATAAATTTTTAGCCTCTAATAAGATTTCCATTTTTATTAACCCATCAACTCTTTTAAAGCTACATAATCTATTGGCTCTAAATCTTTTCTACCATGAGCATCAGGTACACAATCCAATAAAGCTCTTGTGTAAGGGTGTAGTGGATTTTTTAAAACCTTAACAACACTTCCTTGCTCAACTATCTCTCCTTGAAACATAACTGCCACATCATCTGCAATATCTTCAACTACACCAAAATCATGAGTTATAAACAACATAGTCATTTCAAACTTTAACTTTAAATCGTTTAAAAGATTTAGAATTTGAGCTTGAACAGTTACATCAAGTGCTGTGGTTGGCTCATCCGCAATTAATAATTTTGGTGAGCAAGAAATTGCCATTGCAATCATAACTCTCTGCCTTTGGCCTCCTGAAAGCTCATCTGGATAACTATTAACCCTATCTGCTGGTATTCCAACAGTTTTAAGGAGGTCTAAAACATGGCTATTTAACTCGACTTTATTAAGATTATTATGTACAGAAATCGCTTCTTGGATTTGATAGCCAATTGTAAGCACCGGATTAAGCGAGGTCATTGGTTCTTGAAATATCATAGCAATATCTTTACCCCGCCTTCTCCTAACTTCTTCATTAGAAAGGTTAAGTAAATTAATGCCTTCAAAAAATATACTGCCAGACATTGATAATTGGGATGAAAGAAGTTGCATCACTGACAAAGCTGTTAAACTTTTACCACTCCCTGACTCACCAACTATACATGTCGTCTTACCTTTTTTTAAGCTTAAAGAAATATTTTTAACTAATTTTAATTTAGAGTTTAGATTAGGAAAAACTTTTAAGTTTTTGATTTCTAATATATTATTTTTCAAAATTTATTTTTTCTTTTACGTAAGAGATTATGTTATCTACATTGACTGCTTCTTGGAGTCCATCATCGCGAATTAGTTTTACTTGGATTATCTTATTTTCGACTTCATAATCCCCAATTATCAAGGCAAGTCTTGCGCCACTTTTATCAGCTTTTTTCATTTGAGATTTAAAGCTAGATCCTTCCATATTTAAACCTACTTTTACACCTTCATCTCTCAAAGTTTCAGAAATTTTGAAAGCAATTTTTTTGGCTGAACCACCAAGGTTAACAACATAAACATCTGGTAATATTTTTTTATTATCTTTACTTAAATTCTGAAGCAATAGGATTATTCTTTCGACCCCAATTGCAAATCCACAAGCTGGCGTTTTGTTACCACCAATCTTTTCAACAAGATAATCATATCTACCACCACCCGCAATAGTCCCTTGGCTTCCTAGGTCGTTTGATACCCATTCAAATACTGTGCGATTATAGTAATCTAAACCTCTCACAAGTCTAGTATTTATTTTAAAATTTAAATTATGATCAGTAAGTATATTGCAAAGATCTTCAAAATTTTTTTTTGCTGAATCAGATAGATAATCTAAAAGCTTAGGAGCTGCATTTAGCATGGATTGCATTTCTCTATTTTTGCTATCTAGTATTCTGAGCGGATTATCATATAGCCGCCTTAGGGCGTCTTCATCCAATACTTCTTTGTTATCTTCAAAATATGCAATTAATTTTTCTCTATAAACTTTTCTATCGCTAGGATCACCGATTGAATTAATTTCTAAATCTATATCTTTCAAACCCAATGACTTCCATAACCTTGCTAATAATAAAATCTGCTCTGCGTCAGATTCTGGTTGATCAAGACCAAAAGCTTCAACACCGATCTGGTGAAATTGCCTTTGTCTTCCTTTTTGAACGTTTTCATGCCTGAACATAGCTCCCCGATAAAATAGTTTTACTGGACCATTATAAGTTAGGCTATTTTCAACAACTGCTCTTACACACCCTGCTGTTCCTTCTGGTCTTAAGGTTAACTTATCCTTATTAAGACTATCTTCCCAGCTATACATTTCTTTTTCTACGATATCAGTATTTAAGCCGACACTTTCAACAAACAAGGTGGTTGGTTCAACCAAGGGAAGTCCTATTTCTTGGTAGTAGTATTGATCTAAAATAGCTAAGGCTTTATCTTCAAAAAAACGCCATAACCTTTGCTTTTCTGGCAAAACATCATAAAAACCTTTTAATGTTTGAAATTTTTTGGCCATTTTAATTTTTTTCAGTAGTTACCTTGTAAGTTTTTTCAACATAATCATTAATTATGCTTATAAATTCAACACCGATGTTATCACCTTTTAAAGTAACTGTTTTTTTTCCATCTACAAAAACTGGTGCTACTGGCGTTTCACCTGTACCGGGAAGACTTATACCTAAATTTGCCATCTTAGACTCACCAGGACCATTTACTACACAACCCATAACAGCAACAGTCATCTCCTCAACTCCTTGGTATTTTGTCTTCCAATTAGGCATACTATTCCTTAAATACAATTGTATATCTCCCGCCAGTTTTTGAAAAAAAGTTGAAGTCGTTCTTCCGCACCCAGGACAAGCTATAACAATAGGTGTGAAAGCACGGATACCCATGGTTTGGAGTAATTCTTGTGCAACAATGACCTCTTTTGTCCTAGATTCAGAAGGTTCTGGCGTTAAAGATACTCGTATTGTATCTCCAATTTTATTTTGTAAAAGGTATCCCATTGATGCAGCTGAAGCAACAATACCTTTTGAGCCTATTCCCGCCTCTGTTAGGCCAAGATGAAGTGGGTAGTTACATCGTTTGGATAGGTTGGAATAAACTTCGATCAAATCTTGAACATCACTAACCTTGCAAGAGACAATTATTTTATTTTGAGGTAAGCCTAATTTTTCTGCTTGGGAAGCACTATCGAGAGCTGACCTAATAAGAGCCTCTTTCATAACAGATTTTGCTGAAAGTGGTTGTTTTAGAATTGCATTTTTGTCCATCAACATCTTAAGCATTTCTTGATCTAAACTACCCCAATTCACACCAATTCTTATAGGCTTATCATATTCGATTGCTATTTTTATCATTGTCGCAAATTGATCATCCCTCCTACTTCCTTTACCAACATTTCCAGGATTAATCCTATATTTATCAAGCGTAGCTGCACAATTTGTAAATTTTTGTAATAACTTATGCCCGTTATAGTGAAAGTCTCCTATTAATGGAACGTTGCAACCCATACTTAAGAGGTCTTGTTTTATTCCATAAACCTCTTTTGCTGCATCTTCATTATTCACTGTAATTCTAACCAGCTCAGACCCCGCTTTCCATAATTCATTTATTTGGTTGGTAGTAGCCTTTCGATTAGCTGTGTCAGTATTTGTCATTGATTGCACCACAGCCGGAGCCCCTCCTCCAATTGCTATACCACCAACAATCACTTGTAATCTATTTTTATATATTTTCATCTAGTCTAATTTATTCATGCACAAAAAATATTTTTTCAGTTCTTTTAGTTTTATCCTGAACCTGTCCAGCTAATTGGCCGCAAGCAGCATCAATATCATCACCTCTTGTCTTTCTTATAGTAGTTATAATACCCTCACCAGCTAAAACTTCCTTAAATCTTGTTATAGTATTTTTATCAGAACATTCATACCCACTATTCGCGAAAGAATTGAAAGGTATAAGATTAAATTTACATGGGACATCTTTTACTAAATTAATTAATTCTTTTGCTTGAGCAATGGAGTCATTAACACCTTTAAG
>CAYTWX010000049.1:0-6111 GCA_964442085.1 uncultured Methylobacillus sp.
TTTATATTGCTCAAAATTTCTCTGAGGATACATGGGTTAATTTTAAATTATTTGGAACAAGTGCATTACTTTTTATCTATATAATTTCAATTACTTTATATATATCTAAAGTAAATAAGGCATAAAAATATGTGGTATTGCATTTACGCCAAAGATTCTCCAAATAGCCTAGAAAATAGGCAGTTAAAAAGGCCTGAGCATATAAAAAGACTTAAACTTTTACAAGATATGGGTAGGCTTCTTTTAGCAGGGCCGTTCCCTAATGTCGACTCAGAAGATCCTGGGCCTGAAGGATTTTCTGGTAGTCTAATCATTGCAGAATTTGACACGCTGATAGCAGCTCAAAAATGGGCTAATGATGACCCTTTTTTTCATTCTGGAGTTTACAAAGAAATTGAAGTTAAACCATTTAAGAAGGTATTGCCATAAATGATTGAAGAACAAATAAAGCAAAGATTAGCTTTTCTAAAGCCTACTTTATTTAGCTTAGAAGATGAAAGTGCATCACACGCGGGGCATTCTGGTAATACTGGAGGAAGCCATTTTAATATTAAAATAATTAGTGAGCAGTTTGATGGCAAATCAAGAATGGAAAGGCATAGAATAATTTATAAGGCACTCGGAGATTTGTTTGAAAGTAAAATTCATGCCTTAAGCATTAAGGCTTCTACAAAAGATGAAGAACAATCATCATGAAAAATATAATCTTATTCTTATATTTTTGTTGCTTTATAAATCTATCTCATTCAGATGAAAAAGAAGTTATTGTTAATAATGTACTAATAAACAAAAATCTTATTCAATACATAAAAAATGAAGTAAAGAAAGAAGGGATAGATATAACTGAGGATATGGAAAAAAATATCATCAAGAGACTTATTGATCTTGAGCTGATATATCAGCAAGCTAAAATGGATGGGCTTACAAGTCAATCAGAATTTTTATCCAAATCTGAATTAGCATTTAAAGAATTAATATATACAACTTACCTACAGAAATTCATAAAAGAAAATAAAGTATCTAAAAAAGATATCAAAAAAACATACGACGAATTTATTACTGGCTTTAAAGAAAAAGAATATAGAGCAAGTCATATTTTAGTAAAAACAAAAAATCAAGCAGTAGGTATTATTAAAAGCTTAAAAAGAGGTGGTGACTTCGATGAATTAGCTAAGATAAATTCGATCGATGAGGAATCAAAAATTAGTGGTGGTGATTTGGGCTGGTTTTCTGCACAAGATATGGTTAAATCATTCTCAATTGCTATAAAAAAATTAGTTCCGAATGGGGTAACTGACGAACCAGTTCAGAGTCAATTTGGATGGCATATAATCAAACTAAAAGGGGTTAAGCCTACCCCTCCTCCATCCCTAGAAGAGAAGATAGATGATATTAAAAATATGCTTAAGAAATCTAAACTAAAAAAATATCTTGATGATTTAAGACTGACTGCAGATATTAAAAATTAGGATTGGTTCTGTTACAGTGCTTTAATTTTATCAACAGCAGCTGAGATTTTTTTAGCATCTCCTTTGACATTTCCTGTTGGAATAAGTGATGGCCATAAACTTGATAGATCTTTTATTATTTCTAATGCTTTATCTCTTTTCAAGACTTGAGGTGAGTTTAATGAATTAGTTTCCTCAAGAATATTTTTTGCTATCGTTGTAAATCCAAGAGCATCTTGATACTCAAATTTGTTTTCAACATTTCCATCAACAATTCCAATCGCATATTCTTCAGCAGCAATTTCTAATAAAGCATTTACTAATGAAATCTTTTCATTGAATGTGTCATTTTCAGTGCCTACAATTTTTTCATTTTCACTAATTACATTCAATAATATTTCATACTTCCTAGAAACCATTTTAAATTCTTCATTATTCTCTACTGAAAGAGCTAAATTTGCCAGCTCAACCGCAAAACCTTTTGCTTTTTTGGCTTCAAAAGTTGGAATTATTGCTGAATATAATTCACTCTTAGGATGTTTCATATGTCTTTTAGCGTTTTCAAAATATTCACCCTTATAAAGCTCAATACCAACATGAAGATGCCCTCTAACTAAACCAAGATGAGTCAGATATGTAAGATCATCTTTGAAGACTTTTGATGGGGAATTGTCATGGCCTTCATGTGAACATCCAGCCAGAAATAATATTGCAATAATTAATAATTTTTTAATGGTACTTTCTCCTTAATGTAATAATATTTTATTTCTTCTTGAAATAGAATTTTTGCCACATACGCAGTCCAAAAATCAGGGACAAAAGCCATAGAATAACTTCTGGCCAATTTGGATTACTATTATAACCAACGAAACCTTTTAGAAAGACTCCAACCCTACCTTTATCGTGAAGGATGTGCGTATACATATCTTTATTATTTATATTGTAAGAGTAGAGAATTGAATTAGCATCTTCTGGTAATTCTGAAGTGGGTTTTAATATATTCCATACTCTAGTAATTTGTTTCTCCTCTTGTAACCCAACCATTTCTAAATGATTACCTTTAACAACAAACTCTTCTACTTCATGGGTCCCAAAAGCAACCATACCTGAAGCAAATATTGCTAACATAAGTGTTGTGACTTGAAAGAATAGACGTAGATTAACCCTTCTTCCTTTAATAACTATTCCATAGCCAATCAATAAAGCAAGTATCAATCCCCCAAAAAATCCAATGTATGAAAATGTGCCTGACATAGAAAAACTTCCAAGAAGGAATAGTGCTGTTTCAAACCCTTCCCTAAGAATTGCAAAGAAAACTAGGAAAAATATACCTAACCCTGAAGCAGAAATTGCTTGATTAGCTTTTTTCTCCATACCCTCTTTGTGGCTAACATGTTTTGACAGCCAAAATATTACGTACCATAATAATCCTGCAGTAATATACATACTTATGCCTTCAAACAATGCGCTAATTGACTCATTCCCTATTGATTCTTTCACATAGTTTAATGAGATAGCAACAACCACACTTGCCGCTATGGCTGAAAAAACCGCAAGCCATACCTGTTTCAATTCTTTTTTTAAATCATTTTTTTCTAAAAGTAGGTAAATTATTCCAACTATTAGGCAAGCTTCGAGGCTTTCTCGAAAAACAATTATAAATTCATTCAATGTATTTACCTTTAAATTTTTTTATTTGAAGTTGTTAATTTAATGTACATTCTAAATAAGAATCATTCTTATTACAATAAGTTATTTTATTTTAATTGGGTAATAAATATTAAGGTTAATAAAATCTCAACTATAATTACTTAAATGCAAAAAAATATAATTACCTCCTTCAGCGGCCCAAAAATTTACTCAGAATTTAGAAAAGTGGCTTTATTGAACAACAAAAACATAACTTTGTTGGGAATTAAAGATATTACTTCATCTTATCTCCACGTAATAGAGAGTAAAAATAAATTATCTTCGAAAGATGAAGCGGTTATTAAACAGATATTAACTTATGGTGAAAATACTAAAGAAATAATGCCACTTGAAAATATAATTTTTATATCGCCAAGGATCGGCACAATTTCACCATGGAGTTCAAGAGCATCAGATATTATTCAGAATTGTGGAGTTAATATTCTAAGAATTGAAAGGATTAAAACTATTTCTTTTGCAACAAATAATGATATTCCTTTAATTGAAAATGAGAAAAAAGTACTTGGCAATTTATTATATGACCGTATGACTGAGTCACTCTTCCTTAATCAAGATAATATTAACAGTCTTTTTAATCATCATAACCCCAAACCTCTTAGCCATATTGATATTATAAGTGAGGGTATTTCTGAATTAAAAAGCTTTAATATAGCCCAGGGTTTAGCATTATCGGATGATGAAGTAGATTATTTATTTGATTACTTTGTTTCGGAAAAAAGAAATCCAACTGATGCTGAGTTAATGATGTTTGCTCAAGCCAATTCTGAACATTGTCGGCACAAAATATTTAATGCAAGTTGGGTTATAGATAATATAGAGCAATCAGAATCATTATTTTCTATGATTCGAAATACGCATAAAATATCCCCACAAAAAACTATCGTAGCTTATTCCGATAACTCTTCAATTATTGAAGGATCAGTTATTAATAGGTTTTACCCAGATGGTCATGGGGAATACTCTGGTCATAGTGAGCTCACTCATTACATAATGAAAGTTGAAACACATAATCACCCAACAGCAATATCACCTTTTTCTGGAGCGGCTACAGGAGCAGGTGGTGAAATTCGAGATGAAGGAGCAACAGGAAGAGGATCAAAACCAAAGGCAGGGCTAGCTGGCTTCTCTGTATCCAATTTAAGAATTCCTAATTTTATTCAATCGTGGGAAAAAAATAATATTGGTAAACCGGATAGAATTGCCTCCGCTTTGAAAATTATGATTGATGGGCCAATTGGAGCTGCTTCATATAATAACGAATTTGGAAGGCCTAATATTTTAGGTTATTTTAGAACGCTAGAACATACAATTCAGGATAAGAATTTTGGATACCATAAACCTATTATGCTTGCTGGCGGAATCGGAAGTATCAGTGGGATCCATACTCATAAAAAACAATTAAAAGAAAATAATCTGCTTATTCAGCTAGGTGGTCCAGCCATGCTAATTGGATTAGGTGGTGGAGCAGCCTCCAGTATGAAAACTGGTACGAATGCTGAGAATCTTGATTTTGCTTCGGTCCAAAGAGGAAATCCTGAGCTACAAAGACGTGCCCAGGAAGTCATTGATCGCTGTTGGGAGTTAGCCGACAAGAACCCAATATTAAGTATTCATGATGTAGGTGCCGGAGGTTTGTCGAATGCTTTCCCTGAATTAATTCATGATGGCGGTATGGGAGCAATTATGAACATTCGCTCTATAAAAAATGAAGAGCCAGGAATGTCCCCTAAAGAAATCTGGTCTAACGAATCTCAAGAGCGCTATGTTTTAGCTATTGATGAAAGTCAATTAAAAACTTTTACTAAGATTTGTGAAAGAGAGCGATGTCCTTTTTCGGTTGTTGGAAAAACTACCAAACAAAAAAGTCTTAAAGTTGAAGACAGTCTTCTTAAAAAAGATATTGTTAACATGGACCTTAATATACTTTTAGGCAAACCTCCTAAGCTTACTAAAAATATTACCTCAGCATATAGTTTAAAAATAGAAAAATCGACTCTGGAGGTTAGTCTTGAATGTGCAATTTTTGAAGTGCTTAAATATCCAAGTGTTGCGAGTAAAAACTTCTTAATCACAATAGGAGATCGATCGGTTACTGGTTTAATTGCTCAAGACCAAATGGTAGGTCCATGGCAAGTACCAGTATCTAATGTTGGGGTAACAAAGAGTACATTTGATTCAGTCACAGGTGAAGCCTTTGCGATAGGTGAAAAAGCTCCAATTGCTTTAACTAATGCAGCAGCATCAGCAAGAATGGCAACCGCTGAAGCCCTCACAAACATTGCAGCAAGTGCTATTGAAGATATCAGCCTTATTAAATTATCAGCTAATTGGATGGCAGCTTCTGGGACGGACCATGAAGACCATGATTTATTTAACGCTGTGAAGGCGATAGGAATAGAGTTGTGTCCTGCCTTAGGAATCAGTATTCCTGTGGGAAAAGACTCAATGTCAATGCAAACTACCTGGGGTGAATCTGAAACTAGTACTGTAACCTCTCCTTTATCGGTGATTATTACTGCATTTAGTGAATCTTATGATGTTAATAAAACTTTAACGCCGCAATTAATTAAAGATACAAACAGTAGTTTAATTTTAGTGGATTTAGGGGTTGGGAAAAACAGAATGGGTGGATCTGCTTTCAACTTAGTCAATAATGTAACCGACCTTGAGGTTCCTGACCTAGATAGTCCTGAGCTAATTAAAAATTTCTTCAAAGGAATTCAATTTTTAAATAAAAAAAATAAATTATTGGCCTACCATGACAGATCTGATGGTGGCTTAATCGTTTCAGTTCTTGAAATGGCTTTTGCTGGCCACTGCGGGGTTAAGTTGGAATTAGGAGTGAAAGAGTCAATTCTTGAATTTTTGTTAAATGAAGAGCTGGGTGCTGTAATTCAGGTAGCTAATAAAGATATAGAGTTTATTCAAGAATACTTAAACAAAAAATTAGGCT
>CAYTWX010000050.1:0-6066 GCA_964442085.1 uncultured Methylobacillus sp.
TTTGCCCATAACATACAAAAAAATGATTGTTAGGCAATTAATTTTTGGAATTTTAACAGCAATTGTATTGGGATTTATATTTACAATACATACCGGATTGTCTTTATTAGCCGGTATAATGCCAGTGGTTTTAGGTGTAATAGTAGCAAGTCCAATTGCTACTAAAAAAAATAAAAATAACGCTGGCAGCGTTATTATAAATGCTTTAAAGGCTGAAGCTGTAAAGATTTTTTTAGTATTAGGTTTACTTTGGCTAGAGTTTAAGTTTTATAGTGAGTTGGTTCCGATAGCATTAGTTGTTGGATTGATTGTAGCGGCATTAATTTCTGGTATGGCGATATCAGATATGGATAAGATTAAAATTGACAATAAGGAATAATATTTAAGTGGCAGGAAATACATACAATTCTCCAACAGAATACATTGGTCATCATCTTCAAAATAATACAATAAGTTTTGGCGATCATCCTTTTTGGACCATGCATCTGGATTCAGTAGTTATGGCAGTTCTTTTAGGTTTTGTTAGTATAGGCCTCATATGGCTAGTTGCTAGGAAAGCTACCGCAGGCGTTCCGACTAAAACGCAAGCATTTGTCGAGCTTTTATTCGGATTTATTGATGATCAGGTTAAAACTTCTTATAGTGGTAATAGACATTCGTTCATAGCCCCCGCAGCATTAACCGTTTTTGTTTGGGTTTTATTAATGAATGCAATGGATTTTCTTCCTATTGATATCATGGCTAAGATTTATGGTTTCTTTCACATTGAGTATTGGAAAAATGTTCCAACATCAGATGTGAATACTACTTTTGCATTAGCTTTAGGAGTTTGGTTCTTAATGATATTTTTTGGTATAAAAGTTCATGGTTTAAAAGGATGGCTACATGATTTATTCTGTGCACCTTTCGGATCCAACCCGTTTGTATGGCCAGCTAATTTCTTATTTAATATTATTGAATATGTGTCTAAACCGTTATCACATTCGTTGCGGCTATTTGGAAATATGTATGCTGGGGAGGTGATTTTTCTTCTCATCGGTATGTTGGCAGCTTCAGGAATTTTTGGAGTTTTCTTTAGTGCCTTATTAGGAGCAGGATGGGCAATATTTCATATACTAATTGTTGCATTGCAAGCATTTGTGTTTATGATGCTCACAGTAGTATATTTGTCTATGGCGCATGAAGGGCATTAGTAGTTGATAAAAGTTTAATTTTTAATAAAAAGGAAAAAAAATGGAAAATTTAGCAATGATTCAATCTTATACAGCTATTGGCTTAGGGCTTATGGTTGGTTTGGGTGCACTTGGTGCCTGTATTGGTATCGGTATAATGTGTGCGAGTTTCTTAGATGGTGCGGCGAGACAGCCCGAAATGATTCCTCAGCTACAAACAAAAGTATTCTTATTGTTAGGTTTAATTGATGCTTCATTCATTATTAGTGTCGGTATCGTTATGATGTTTGCTTTTGCTAATCCACTACTAAGCGTTATTAGCTAATTAAAAAATATTTAATTAGTTATAAAGTATTTTAAAAAGTTGGAGTTTAAATGAATATTAATTTTACTTTAATTGCGCAAGCCTTAGCGTTTGCTATATTAATTTGGTTTACTGTTCGGTTTGTTTGGCCACCATTGCTTAAAGCAATAGAAACCAGGCAAAAAGAAATTGCTGATGGTCTAGCCGCAGCACATGAGGGCAAAGCATCTCTTGAAATTGCGGAAAAAAAGAACCAGGAGTCTCTGAGTCTCACAAAGCAAAAATCAGCTGAAATCATAGGTCAGGCTGAAAAGAGAGCTAATGAAATAGTTGAGGCTGCTAAAACGGACGCTAAAGTTGAGGCTGACAGAATTGTTGCAGGCGCTCACTCAGAAATTGATCAGGAAATTAATAGGGCAAAAGAATCGTTAAGAGCAGATGTTTCTCAATTAGCCCTTGCTGCAGCAGAAAAAATTCTTCAAAAAGAAATTAAAAAAGAAGACCATTCTGCAATGTTGAGCAAATTAGCTAAGGAACTATAAATTTAATGGCTGAAATTTCAACAATAGCTAGACCTTACAGCACAGGTATTTTCAGTCTTGCGAAAGAAGATAAGAAGCTTTCTGAATGGTCTGATATGCTGAAATTAATGGCATCTTTTATTAATCACGAGGACGTCTTTTCTTTTGTTAGCAACCCAAAGATTATTGACAGTGAGAAAGAGAAGCTACTCGTTGACTTAATGGGCAAAGAGCTATCAAAAGAAGGTATAAATTTGTTAAAGCTACTCGTTGAGAATAAAAGGTTAAGCATTATAAGTACAATTTCAAGTATATTTGATGAGTTGAAAGATGCAGATCAAGGAACTATTGAGGCTGAATTAGTTTTTGCTACTAAGCCATCAAAAATAGAAATTGAAGATTTAATTAAAAGTCTTGAAAAGAAATTTAATAAAAAAATCGAGGCAAATATAAAAGTAGATGAGGAAATAATAGGTGGAAGCATCATTCACGTTGGTGATACCGTTATTGATGCCTCGGTCAAAGGACAATTATTAAACTTAGCCTATAATTTGAAGGCTTAAGCTCAAAACCAGGAGATTAATGTAATGCAGTTATCAACATCGGAAATAAGTGAATTAATTAAAAATCGAATAAAGGATTTTTCAATTAGTTCTGAGGCTAGAACTCAGGGTACTGTTGTATCAGTGACTGATGGAATTGTTCGTATTCATGGTTTATCAAATGTAATGTCAGGTGAGATGATCGAGTTCCCTAACAATACTTTTGGCCTTGCATTAAATCTTGAAAGAGATTCAGTTGGTGCAGTTATTTTGGGGGACTATGAGCATATTTCAGAAGGCGATGTATGTAAATGCACCGGTAAAATTTTAGAAGTTCCAGTAGGGCCAGAACTTATAGGCCGTGTTGTAGACGCACTGGGAAATCCAATTGACGGAAAAGGTCCAGTAAAAACAAAAGAAACTGACAAGCTTGAAAAAGTTGCACCAGGAGTTATTGATAGAAAATCTGTATCACAACCAGTTCAAACAGGACTTAAATCAGTTGATTCTATGGTGCCAATTGGTCGAGGACAAAGAGAGTTAATTATTGGTGACCGCCAAACAGGCAAAACAGCAGTTGCGGTAGATGCAATTATTAATCAAAAAGGCCAAGACATGAAATGTATATATGTTGCTATTGGTCAAAAAGCATCAACAATAATGAACGTTGTTCGTAAGCTCGAAGAAAATGGAGCTATGGAATATACTACTGTAGTCTCAGCTTCTGCGTCTGACTCAGCTGCACTTCAGTTTTTAGCGCCTTATGCAGGATGTACGATGGGAGAATATTTCCGCGATCGAGGTGAGGATGCTCTAATTGTATATGATGATTTAACTAAGCAAGCTATAGCATACCGTCAAATTTCATTGTTATTAAGACGCCCACCAGGCCGCGAAGCTTATCCAGGCGATGTGTTTTATATTCATTCAAGATTATTAGAGCGAGCTGCTCGGGTCAGTGAAGAATATGTTGAGAAATTTACAAAAGGCAAGGTAAAGGGAAAAACTGGTTCGTTAACAGCTCTTCCAGTTATTGAAACAGCAGCGGGAGATGTTTCTGCTTTTGTTCCGACCAATGTCATATCGATTACAGATGGACAAATTTTCTTAGAAAGTGATCTATTTAATGCGGGAATTAGACCAGCTATTAATGCAGGCATTTCTGTATCCAGAGTTGGCGGCGCCGCACAAACAAAGGTAATTAAAAAGTTAGGTGGCGGTGTACGTTTGGCCTTAGCTCAATATAGAGAGCTAGCAGCCTTTGCACAGTTTGCTTCTGATTTAGATGAAGCAACTAGAAAGCAACTAGAAAGAGGTAAAATGTTTACTGAGCTAATGAAGCAGGCACAATACGCCCCTCTTACAGTTTCAAATATGGCTGTTACTTTATTTGCTGCCAATAAAGGATATCTTGATGATGTGCCAACTGAGAAAGTCTTATCATTTGAAAAAGAACTTCATGGCTTCATGGCTTCAAAATATAAAACCTTAATCGACAATATCGAGAAAACAGCAGTATTAGTAGAAGACGATGAAAAGAAACTTACTAAAGCAATTGAAGATTTTAAAGCTTCAAACGCTTTTTAAATAGGAATATTAGATGGCAGGAAGTAAAGAAATACGAACTAAGATTAAAAGTGTAGAAAATACGCGAAAAATCACCAAGGCAATGGAAATGGTAGCTGCGTCTAAAATGCGTAAAGCGCAGGAGAGGATGGCAGAGGCTAGACCTTATGCTGAAAAAATTCGTCAAATTACATCACATCTGTCACATGCGCAGTCTGAATATAAACACCCTTTTTTAACAGTAAGAGATAAAGTCAAAAGTGTAGGCTTAATTGTCGTGACGTCAGATAAAGGTTTATGCGGAGGTTTAAATACTAATGTATTAAGGTCATCTATTGCCCAAATGAAAGAATGGGAAAAAGATGGAAAAAAAGTTCAGGTGAGTACTATAGGAAATAAAGGCCTTGGCTTTATGACGAGAGTAGGGGCAGATCTAAAATCTAATATCACTGGACTTGGTGATCAACCAGAGTTAGATAGCCTTTTAGGGGCAATCAAAATAATGTTAGATGCTTATATTGCTGGTGAGATTGACCAACTCTTTATTTGCTATACAAGATTTATTAATACTATGAAACAAGAACCAATTATGGATCAAGTTCTACCTCTCACCGGAGATAAGCTTGGAAGTCCAGAAAGCTCGTGGGATTATTTGTATGAGCCAGATTCAAAAACAGTAATTGATGAATTAATTTCAAGATATATAGAGTCATATATATATCACGCAGTCACTGAGAATATGGCTTCCGAACAATCAGCTAGAATGGTTGCAATGAAATCTGCATCTGATAATGCAAACACAGTGATTGATGAACTTAAATTAGTCTATAACAAAGCAAGACAAGCAGCTATTACTAAAGAAATATCAGAAATTGTTGGTGGCGCGGCAGCTGTATCTTAAATTTTTTTTAATTCTATACATAATGAAGAGTAAGGATAAATAATGAGTGCTAAACAAATTGGAAAAGTAGTGCAATGTATTGGGGCAGTTGTGGATGTTGAATTCCCTAGAGATCAATTACCAAAAGTTTATGACGCACTGGTCATTAATGATAAAGACTCTACTGCTGAAACAGGCCTAACTTTAGAGGTACAACAACAATTGGGTGATGGTATTGTCAGAACAATTGCGATGGGATCTTCAGATGGGTTATCAAGAGGTACAGAATTTATTTCAACAGGAGCCCCAATTCAAGTCCCAGTTGGTGAAGGCACTTTGGGAAGGATCATGGATGTATTAGGAAGACCTATTGACGAAGTCGGAAAAATTGATTCAAAAGAATTCAGATCTATCCATCAAAAAGCGCCTGCATTTAACGATTTATCACCTTCTATTGAACTACTAGAAACAGGCATTAAAGTTATTGATCTTATGTGTCCATTTGCAAAGGGCGGTAAAGTAGGTTTGTTTGGTGGTGCAGGTGTTGGTAAGACTGTTAACATGCTTGAATTAATTAATAATATTGCTAAAGAACATTCTGGACTATCTGTTTTTGCAGGTGTTGGAGAAAGAACTCGAGAAGGTAATGATTTTTACCATGAAATGGCAGAGGCAGGAGTTATTCAATTAAAGAACATGAAAGAGTCTAAAGTGGCTATGGTTTTTGGCCAAATGAATGAACCTCCAGGTAACCGATTAAGAGTTGCTCTATCTGGACTAACTATGGCAGAAAAATTTAGGGATGAAGGAAAGGATGTACTATTTTTTGTTGATAATATTTATCGTTATACATTAGCAGGTACTGAGGTATCAGCACTATTAGGACGTATGCCATCTGCAGTTGGATACCAACCAACTCTTGCAGACGAAATGGGTAGATTACAAGAAAGAATCACATCAACAAAAACTGGCTCCATTACTTCTATTCAGGCCGTGTATGTTCCTGCAGACGATTTGACAGATCCATCTCCAGCGACAACATTCCAGCATTTAGATTCAACGGTAGTTTTGTCTAGAGATA
>CAYTWX010000051.1:0-5957 GCA_964442085.1 uncultured Methylobacillus sp.
CTCTAAAACTTCTAAAGATAGTGATGTAGGCGTCACTTTTAATTGATTAGCGCTTTTAGTTAAAAAGTATTGAGATAAAGTCGGTATATCCTCAACTCTTTTTCTTAATGGAGGAACTGTGATTCTTATTACATTTAATCTATGAAATAAATCCTCTCTAAATTTACCATCTTTAACAGATTCTTCTAGATCTTGGTGCGTTGCTGCTATTATCCTTACATCAACCTGAATAGAATCTTGACCACCTATTCGATAAAACTTACCATCACTTAAGACACGTAATAACCTTGTTTGAAGCTCCATTGGCATATCGCCAATCTCATCTAGAAATAATGTGCCGCCATCAGATTGTTCGAACCTACCTTTTCTAAGATTTTGAGCTCCAGTAAAAGACCCTTTTTCGTGCCCAAATAGTTCTGCTTCAAGAAGGTCTTTTGGAATTGCTGCAGTATTAATAGCAATAAAAGGAGAGTTATTCCTGTCACTATTTTTATGTATTGCATTCGCAACCAATTCTTTACCTGACCCAGATTCACCATTTAGTAGAACGGTGGCATTTGATTTGCTTAGCCTACCAATTGCACGAAATACTTCTTGCATAGATTGGGCTTGACCTATAATTTCAGGAAGTTTGCAATCAAGTGAGCTAGAGTTATTTTCAATATCTTTAGTTTGTTCTAAAGCTTGATTTATAATCTCTATGACTTTATCAATATCAAAAGGCTTAGCAATATATTCAAATGCACCTTGTTGAAATGCAGAGACTGCCGTATCAAGGTCGGAATAAGCTGTCATGATAATAATTGGTATTTGCGGAAATTTTTCTTTTACTTTAGTTAAAAAATCAATTCCTGATTCTCCAGGCATACGAATATCACTCACAATAACGGATGGAATTTCATGATTGAATTGATTGATTGCTTCATTTGTATTACTAAAAGATTTGAAAGAAAGCTTAGCTCTTGATAGTGCTTTTTCAAAGACCCATCTAATGGACTTATCATCATCTAGAATCCATACTGTTTTCATTTAACTATCCCATTTATTTTTAGATTATTTTCTATAGGAAGGATAATTGAAAATTTTGTTTTACCTGGAGCGCTAGAACAATCAATCATTCCATTGTGTTGAGTTATGTAGTTTTGAGCCAATGAGAGGCCTAAGCCAGATCCAGAATCTTTACCAGATACTAATGGATAGAATATTTTGTCTAAAAATTCATCCTCAATTCCTGGCCCATTATCAATAATATCTAAACGTATTGCAGTTGTATGTTTCTTCTTGTGAAATACAATTTGACTTTCTGCTCTGGTAGTAAACTCTAAATTCATCTTTTCTTTAGGGTTATCATTTAGCATTGCTTGCACACCATTTCTAGCAACATTTAAAACAGCTTGGATTAGCTTTTCTCTGTCTCCTATAAATTCAGGCAAGCTCACATCATAATCTCTTATAAGCTCCAAGTTTATTGGGAATTCTGACAGTATTAAGCTTCGAACCCTTTCTAAAACCTCATGAATATTAGTTTTTTTATAAACAGGTAGCTGGTGAGGGGTTAATAATTTGTTCATAAGATTTTGAAGACGATCTGCTTCATTGATTATTACTTGTGTGTATTCTTTCAAAGACTGTTCTTTCAATTCTTTTTCTAGCAGTTGTGCTGAGCCTCTTAAGCCACCGAGTGGATTCCTAATTTCATGAGCTAGGTTCCTTAATAGTTCTGAATTGGCTTGTTGCTGGATAAACATTCTTTCTTCACGAGCTACCCTGAGTTGCTGATCCATTTGAATAAATTCAACTAAAAAATCAAACTTTTTATGCTCAATTGGGGTGATTGTAAAGCTTACGCAGATAGTTTTATTTTGTTTGGTTTTAATAAAATATTCATGTTCACGGTAGGAGCTTTGTTTTGATTTCGATCTTCTTAGGGCGTCCTTGAAAAATTTAATATCTTCAAAAAATAAACTAATACTTTCATTAACTACTTGGTTATGACTTAGTTCAAACAAAACTTCCGCACTCGGGTTTATGTAATGAATAATTAAATCTTTATCGCAAACAAAAATAGCGGTAGCTAGATATTCCATACCTTTTAAATAGCTTTTTGTTGTTTCTGATATCATTTTTAAGGCTTATTTTTCCTTTAGTATAGTAAGAATGAGACCAAAATATATTACTCTATTCAATTGGGCTCGTTACATATCTTAATTTGACTATGGCATTTACCCTACACCCTGCACAGTATTAGTGCATTTTTTTTAAATTAAAATAAAGGGTAGATTGAAATCTACCCTTTATTTAGTCCTTACAAACTGTAATACATATCATATTCAATTGGGTGAGGAGTCATTCTTAGGCGTGTAACCTCTTCCATTTTTAAATCAATAAAGCTATCAATAAAGTCATCAGAGAATACCCCACCTATAGTTAAAAATTCTCTATCCACCTTTAATGCCTCTAGAGCTTCTGGCAATGTCGCAGCAACTTGAGGTATTTTTGCTTCTTCTTTGGCTGAAAGATCGTACAAATCCCTTGATTCAGCTTCACCCGGGTGAATTTTGTTTTGGATACCATCTAGGCCAGCCATCATTAAGGCACTGAAGGCTAAATATGGATTTGCCATTGGGTCTGGGAAACGAACCTCGATACGCCTAGCTTTATCAGTTGACACATATGGGATACGGATTGCAGCAGATCTATTTTTTGCAGAATATGCAAGCATTACTGGTGCTTCAAAGCCAGGAACTAGACGTTTGTATGAATTTGTTGATGGATTAGTGATCGCGTTCAATGCTTTACCATGTTTAATAATTCCACCGATGTAATAAAGAGCCGTGTCACTTAAATTTGCATATTTATCTCCTGCAAACATATTTTTTCCATCCTTCCAGATTGATTGGTGAACGTGCATCCCTGTTCCATTATCATTTAATATTGGTTTTGGCATGAAGGTCGCTGTTTTGCCATATTTATGAGCCTCATTCATGACAACATATTTAAGTATCTGAGTCCAATCAGCCCTCTGAGTTAGTGATGAAAATCTAGTACCAATTTCATTTTGACCTGCTCCTGCAACTTCGTGATGATGAACCTCAACAGGCACGCCCATTGCTTCAAGTGTTAGGCACATTTGTGATCGAAGATCTTGTAAAGAGTCAACAGGTGGAACTGGAAAGTAACCTCCTTTAACCCTAGGCCGATGACCAAGATTCCCTGCACCATCATAGTCATTGTTAGACTCCCATTCCGCTTCTTCAGATCCAATATTGACTGATGAACCACTCATTCCAGAACTCCATGTGATTGAGTCAAATACAAAAAACTCAGGCTCAGGTCCAAAATAAATAGTGTCACCAATGCCAGTTGTTTTGAGATACTTTTCAGCTCGATCAGCAATTGTTCTAGGGTCCCGATCATATCCTTTTCCATCTGTCGGATCTACAACATTACAGGTTAGTATGAGTGTTCTTTCTTCCATAAATGGATCAATATTAGCTGTATTTGCGTCAGGAAAAAGTAACATATCTGATGCATTAATCCCCTTCCAACCAGCAATAGATGAGCCGTCAAAAGCATGTCCCTCAGTGAATTTACTTTCATCAAAAGCGGATGTCGGAACAGTTACATGCTGCTCCTTTCCTCTAGTATCAGTAAAACGAAGATCAATGAATTTAATCTCCTGTTGTTTAATTTTTTTCATTACATCAGCGACGGCCATACTAAAACTCCTTAAAAATTAATTACTTTGTATATATGATATATAAAGTGGAATCTATACCAATATTTATTTCTTTAAAATACTGTATTTACTTGTAAAATACATTAAATATATAATATATGCACTATAATAGTGCATTTTTAAATAAGTATAAGCACTTTTGTAACGCATTAAATATTTATCTCCATAATTTTTTTATGTTTATAATATTAAATTAATGAAAAACAAAATAAAAAAATTTGCAGTTCTTGGACACCCAATCTCACATTCTCTTTCACCTAAGATACATTCTTTATTTGCAAAAGAATTTTCTATTGATTTGGAATATCAAAAATTTGATATTAACCAAGATAATTTTGTAGACAGTATTAAGCGCTTAGAGAGAGAGGGTTACGCCGGCCTAAATATCACTCTCCCATTAAAAAATAATGCTTTTCAGATCTGTGACGAAGTTTCTGAAAGGGCATCTTTATGTAAGTCAGTTAATACAATAATATTTTCTAATAACAAAATTTTAGGAGATTCAACTGATGGTAGGGGTTTAGTGAGTGATTTAAAAAATAAAAATATCAATATAAAAGATAAAAATATTCTGTTAGTTGGTGCAGGCGGAGCTGCAAATGGTGTAATTTATGACCTTGTGCAAGGTAAACCAAAAAAAATATTATTAACTAATAGAACTTTTATTAAAGCAATTAAAATGAAAGATTATTGGAAGAAATTTTCAGATAAACACAGGGTTATTATAGAATCTATAGAGTTAAAATATTCTCACAAGATTAATATTGATTTAATTATAAATGCTACATCTGCATCAATAACATCAAATAATTCACCTATAACAGCCGCTACTTTTAATTTTCTAAATATTGAAGGCGCTTGTTATGACATGATGTACGGCACTGAAACTCCATTTATGAGATGTGCTTCGAAGAAAACCGATTCAGTTTATAATGGCCTGGGGATGTTGATAGAGCAGGCAGCAGTCAGCTTTCATATTTGGCATCAAGTAAAGCCAACAACAAGAAAAGTTGGAGAATTATTAAAAAGTTTATAAGTATTTTTTTAAGTATTTACCAGTAAAGCTTTTTTTATTCGTTACGATTTTTTCAGGTGGACCTTCCGCAATAATTTCACCACCACCATCGCCACCCTCAGGACCTAAATCTATAATCCAGTCAGCAGTTTTAATTACATCAAGATTATGCTCAATTACTACTAATGTATTTCCATTCTCTCTTAACTGGTGAAGTACATTTAATAATAATTGGATATCAGCGAAATGTAAGCCAGTTGTTGGCTCATCAAGAATATAAAGCGTTCTGCCAGTATCCCTTTTTGAAAGCTCTAATGCCAACTTTACTCTTTGAGCTTCTCCACCAGAAAGAGTTGTTGCATTTTGACCTAGCTTAATATAGCCGAGCCCTACATCTAAAAGAGTTTTAAGCTTTCGCTCTATTGTTGGAACTGCCATAAAAAACTGATGCCCTTCTTCAACAGTAAAGCTTAAAATATCATGAATATTTTTGCCTTTGTAATATATTTCGAGTGTTTCTCGATTGTACCTATGCCCATAGCAAACATCACATTCAACATATACATCTGGTAAGAAATGCATAGCAACTTTAATAACACCATCCCCTTCACATGATTCACACCTACCACCTTTGACATTAAATGAAAATCTTCCTGGATTGTATCCTCTTGTCCGACTTTCTTGAACTTTGGAAAATAGATCTCTAATTGGAGTAAACATGCCTGTATATGTAGCTGGATTAGATCTTGGTGTTCTTCCAATTGGGCTTTGATTCACATCTACAACTTTGTCAAAAAAATCAAATCCATGAATATCTTCATAGCTTGCAGGTTCTGAATTACTTCGATATAGATGCTTAGCAACAGCTTTATAAAGCGTATCATTAATAAGTGTAGATTTCCCACTCCCAGAAACTCCAGTAACACAAGTAAAAAGACCAATGGGCAGGTTTAAATTAATATTTTTTAAATTGTTACCAGCAGCTTTTGTTATTTTAAAGAAAGATTCAGTAGGAACCTTTATTTTATTTGGAACTGAAATCTTCTTTTGACCACTTACATATTGCCCTGTTAGAGAAGTTGTATTTTTTGAAATCTGTTCAGGCGTTCCCTGCCCAACAATCTCACCTCCATGAATTCCAGCACCAGGCCCAATATCTACGACATAATCAGCAGCCATAATTGCATCATAATCATGTTCAAC
>CAYTWX010000052.1:0-5502 GCA_964442085.1 uncultured Methylobacillus sp.
AATTAGGAAAAGATTTTGATCGCTTTGATACAAGAATGAAAAAATTAGCTGATAACATCCGCTTAGCCCATGAAAATGCTCAAGATGTTCATGTGTCTAGTCAGAAAATTTCAAGAAGGTTCTCTCAAATTGAAAAAGTTGAGTTAAAGAAAGATAAAGATGATTCTTTAGAATTTGAAGAGCAAATTTTGGATAAAGGAAAACAGGTAAATGAAGATTAATATTCTTTTTTTTGCAAGTGTTAGAGAGATGTTTAAAACTCATAAAAAAGATGTGGAAATTTTAGATTCTGAAAACTCTCCCAATAAATTGTTAAACATCTTAAGCAAAAGAGAAGGGGGCTCATGGGCACTACTTTTGAACGAAAAAGATTCAGTTCGGGTAGCAATCAACCAAGAACTTTGTGGCTGGGATGACATGTTAAATGATGGGGATGAGTTAGCTTTTTTCCCTCCAATTACAGGAGGTTAAATGGCAATTTATATTCAAAAAGAGCTATTTGATATAAGCGAACTCACTAGTAACCTTGTTAAGGATAATACTTCAATTGGGGCAGTTGTTTCTTTTGTTGGCTATGTTCGAGATTATGACGACACACTAACTTCAAAAAAATTGATACAAATGAATCTAGAGCATTACCCAGGTATGACTGAAAAAGCCTTAACAAAAATAGAAGTAAATGCAAAGTCAAGATGGAGTCTACAAAGTGTTTGTATTGTTCACAGAATCGGAAAACTGCTTCCCAGTGATCCAATTGTTGCAGTTATTGTTGCAAGTCAGCACAGAAAAAAAGCATTTCAAGCGTGTGAATATATTATAGATTTTCTTAAAACAGACGCCCCTTTTTGGAAAAAAGAGATTTCAAGTGAAGATGAAATATGGGTTAAAGTTAGGGATGAAGATCATAAGAGAAAATCTAGCTGGAATTTAGAGAAATGATTGAAAAATTATCATTTAGATTAATTAAATTCAATGTGTGTAAAGTTGATAGCCATGAAACTTAATAAAGTCGTATTTCCAGTAGCAGGTCTTGGAACCCGGTTTTTTCCGGCAACTAAAGTCTCACCAAAAGAAATGTTACCTATTGCAGATAAACCGTTGATTCAATATGCGGTTGAGGAAGCTATTGATGCAGGTTTTACAGAGTTAATTTTTGTTACTTCTGAATCAAAAAGTGCTATTCGAGATCATTTTAGTAGTGATTTAAATATTCAAGCATCTAACCTAACTGATGAAAAAAGAGACTTATTGAGGAAAATGAATGAAATAATTCCAAAAAAGGTGTCATGTAAATATATTTTTCAAGAAGAGCCATTGGGGCTTGGACATGCTATTTTGCGAGCTAAAACTATTATCAATAATGAACCTTTCGCTGTTATTTTAGCTGATGATCTAATTGATTCTAAAATAGGAGCCCTGAAACAAATGGTTGAACAATATAAGGATACAACCTCTTCAATTATCTCAGTCCAGAAAATTAATAAAGTTGACTCTATTCACTATGGGATGGTATCAACAGACTCTGAGAATCAAAAATTAATGCGATTATCCAATATCGTTGAAAAACCTTCACCTGAAAATGCTCCATCTGATTTAGGCGTTGTAGGTAGATATATTTTTTGTAACAAAATATTAGAATTTTTAGAAAATATCCCATTTGGAAAAGGAAATGAAATTCAATTAACTGATGGTGTGAAGGCAATGCTAAATTCATACCCTGTGTATGCATATAAATTTCAAGGGGAAAGGTATGATTGTGGAGATAAATTAGGCTTTATTAAAGCAAATATTGAATATGCTTTAAAGAATAAAATTTTTGGTGACGATTTAAAAACTTACTTAAAGTCACGGATAGCAAAATGAAATTGGATGAATTAATATCTGAATCTTCTTTGCTGTATTCAAATGAAGAAATTATTAATGCAATTACAGATATTGCATTAAAATGTAATTCTGTTCTAGATGAAAAAGAGGTAACAGTTCTTCCAGTCATGAAAGGCGCCCTTATTTTTTCTGGGCACTTGTTACCAAAGTTGAATTTTCATTGCGATGTTGATTATATTCATGCATCGAGATACTCAAATAATGCAGGACAAAAAACAGTCAATTGGTTTTACAAACCTAATTTAGAGTTAATTAAAAATAAAATTGTACTGGTTATTGATGATATTTTGGACGAAGGTTTAACATTAAGTGATATTAAAAGAGAGCTTCATAGACTGGGTGCTAAACAAGTTTTGATTGCTGTTTTATTTGATAAAAAAATTGAAAAAACAAAACCAATTAAATCTGACTTCACTGGGCTAGATGTCCCCGATGCTTATGTTTATGGTTTTGGGTTGGACTTTAAGGGAATAGGGCGTAATATCCCTCATCTTTACGCACACAAATAACTATATTTATAATTCAATGTCAAAAAATAAAATTAAAATAAGAGATAACGATCCTGAGCGCGAACGGGAGGTTAATTTATACGATAATCCAATCCCTAGTCGTGAATTAATTCTTAAAGTTATGACAGATCATGGCGTTCCTATTAAGAAAAATGAGCTTCTACAGATCTTAGAAATCAAAGATGATGAAGTTGCTATTATTGAAAAGCGTTTAAGGGCGATGGTAAGGCAAGGACAAATCTTAATCAACAGAAAAAATGTAATTTGTATTTCAGATAAACTTAACTTAATTTCTGGAAAGGTATTAGGCCACCCAGATGGTTTTGGCTTTCTTATCCCAGAAGACAAAACTCACAGTGATATCTTTTTGTCACCTAGAGAGATGAGTCAGGTTTTTAATAATGATCGCGTAATGGTCCAAGTTACTGGGCAAGATCGTAAAGGTAAGATGGAAGGTAAAATTGTTGAGATTCTAGAAAGAGTTAATTCAATTTTAGTGGGAAGGGTTGCTCAGTCCGAAGGGGTGACTATTGTTGCAGTAGAGGATAAAAGAATCTGTCAGGACATATTAATACCATATGAATCTGATATGCAAGCGAAGGTAGGTCAAATAGTCGAGGTAGAAATAACCACACAACCAAGCTTCAAATCTAAACCAATGGGAAAAGTCATTAGTATTCTTGGAGATTATAAAGATAGTGGAATCGAGATTGAAATTGCTCTAAGAAAGCACAACCTCCCATACCAGTTTAATAAAAATGTAACTGATGAAGCTAATAGTTTTCCTCCTGAGGTAAAGGCGTCTGATTTTGAAGGCAGAAAAGATTTGAGAGATTTAGCCTTAGTTACTATTGATGGCGAGACGGCCAAAGATTTTGATGATGCAGTTTATGCTGAACAAAATGGAGAAAATTGGCGTTTAGTTGTAGCAATAGCCGATGTTAGTTCATATGTAAAAATGTCAAGCGAGTTAGATCTTTCAGCTGTTGAGAGAGGTAATTCAGTGTACTTTCCTAGACGAGTCATTCCAATGTTACCAGAAGCACTTTCAAATGGATTATGTTCTTTAAAGCCGAAGGTTGACAGACTTTGTATGGTTTGCGATATGATAATAAATCCAAAAGGGATAGTATTGTCATATGAATTTTATCCTTCAGTAATGAATTCCAAGGCAAGGCTAACCTACACAATAGTTGATAAAATTTTAAATCAGGATGATAAATCTCTAAAAAATGAATTTAGCTCTGTTGTTCCAGACCTAGAAAACTTACAAAAGCTTTACCGAATAATGCTATCTGAAAGAGAAAAAAGAGGTGCTTTAGAATTTGACTCTACAGAAACTGCTATTGTATTTAATGATCAAGGGAAGATTGATTTTATAAAACCAATCTTTAGGAATGAAGCACATCGAATCATTGAAGAATGTATGCTTGCAGCAAATGTGTGTGCAGCTAAATTTTTACTTGATGATAATATTGATGGGATTTTCCGAAATCATGAATGCCCTTCTGAAGAGAAGATTGAAAATTTAAAGAATTTTTTAGCTGAATTTGGTTTATCACTCCAAGGAGGCAATAAGCCGACACCTAAGGATTATAGATACTTAGTTGAAAAAGTATCAAGCCGACCAGAAGCCCACCTCTTACAAACAGTTCTATTACGATCAATGCAACAAGCTGTTTACAGTAATAAGAACCTGGGACATTTTGGCCTAGCTTACGATGCATATACACATTTCACATCTCCAATAAGAAGATATCCGGACCTTATTGTGCATAGAGCAATTAAAACCAAACTACTTAAAAAATCATTTAAATTAAAAGATATTATCAAGATTGCAGAGCACTGTTCTGGAACAGAAAGAACTGCAGATGAGGCAACACGTGACGTAGAGTCATGGCTCAAGTGCTATTTTATGCAGGATAAAGTAGGTCAAGTTTTTGAAGGAACTGTTGCTGGCGTAACTGGTTTCGGACTTTTTATTGAATTAGACGAAGTCTATATTGAAGGCTTACTTCACGTCACTGAGCTTGGGAATGATTATTTTACTTACGATAAAAGTAAGCATGCAATGATTGGTGAAAGAACTAATTTATCTTATCGTTTAGGTGATAGATTGAAAGTTAAAGTGGTAAGAGTTGATTTAGAAACCATTAAAATTGATTTCGCTTTAGATGGTGTTAAAGGGGTACCTAAAAAAAATATTCCTAAAAAAATAAAAGCAACCGATAAAAAATCAAAACACCAAAAGAGGAAAAAAAGAAAATGAGTGAAGAGAGAATAATTTATGGCTTTCATTCGATTACTAGTCTTATAAGAATAGATCCTCTCTCAATTAAAGAAATTTTTATCGATGAATACAGAACAGATGGTCGAGTCAGCGATCTAATGAAATTGATTGAAATACATAAAATTAAATACCATCTATCAAACAAAGATAGGTTGGACGGTTTTGTAGCTAGTCAAAAACATCAAGGGGTAGTTGCTAAAATTTATGAAGTAAAAGATAAATATGTAACAATTGAAGATATCGTTGAGGTTGATAAATCAGGCCCATTGCTACTTCTAATTCTAGATGGGATCGAAGACCCTCATAATCTAGGAGCATGTTTTAGAGTTGCAGACGCAATGGGTGTGAGCGCAATAGTTTGCCCAAAAGATAATGCTGTTGGATTAAATGCTACCGTTAGGAAAGTTGCATCTGGTGGAGCTGAGTCGGTCCCATTTGTTGTTGTAACAAATCTTTCAAGAACAATAAGGTATTTGAAGGACAACGGTATTTTTATATACGGCACAGACGATACATCAGATAAATCACTTAATCAGATTAATTTTAACGGATCAATAGCTCTTATTATGGGCTCTGAAGGCAAAGGTATGAGGCGTCTCACTAAGGACTTATGTGATGACATTTTTTCTATTCCTATGCTGGGGAATGTTGAAAGCTTAAACGTTAGCGTTGCTTCGGGCATATGTCTTTATGAGATAAATCGGCAAAAATAATAATTTATATTATATATAAAAAAAAGGGCTCCAATTGGAGCCCTTTGTATATGGCTCCCCAACCTGGGCTCGAACCAGGGACACATGGATTAACAGTCCATTGCTC
>CAYTWX010000053.1:0-5489 GCA_964442085.1 uncultured Methylobacillus sp.
AAGCCTATTAGGATTATTAAAAATACAAATTTAGAATTAGTCATTTAATTGCCTTTATAAGAATAGAAGAAAATTCTTTACTATTTTTAAAGCCAATAGTTCTAAGCTCTTTTACTTCCTGACCTTCAGAATTAAAGAAAATAATTCCTGGTGGCCCAAAAAGGTCGAATTTTTTGAGAAGAATTTGATGATTTTTATTATTTTTAGTTACGTCAACCTGAAGCAGTTCAAACCTACTCATCAAATTAATTACAGATGGATCGTTAAATGTAAATTTTTCATATTCTAAGCAAGCAACACACCAATCAGCATAAAAATCAAGAATAATAGGTTTTCTGTCTGAGTCGTTTAACAAAATTTCTAACTCATCGAGGTTATTGATAGTTAAAAACATTTGGTTATGTTGCTGACCAGATTCTGAAATCATTGGTTTAGTTTGGAAAATAATAAAGCAAATAATAATTAAGCTTAAAAGAATTGAAATTATTTTAGTAATTTTTTTTGGTTTAGTATTTGACCAGATAAAATAAATAATTGAAATAATAAGAATTAAGAAAAGGCTGTAGAAAAATACTATTTCCGTTAGCAAAGGCCTAGTAATATAAATAGACATAGCCAGTAATATAAAGCCCATTAATTTTTTAATATTTATCATCCATGGTCCAGGCTTAGGAATAATTTTAATGGAAAATATTCCAATAGCTAAAAGAGGGACACTCATGCCAAGACTCATAAAGAAAAGTGAGCTACCCCCAAGAATTAAATCTTGAGATTTACCAATATAAAGAATTGCTGCTGCCAGAGGAGGTGCGACGCATGGGCTTAAAATTAATGAAGAAACTAAACCAAGAATAAAGACATTAAATGAGTTTTCTAGTTTGTATTTCTGTGTGACATATGTAATTTTATCTTGCATAAAAGAAGGAACAGACAGTTCAAACAAGCCAAACATTGAAATAGCGAAGATTACATAAAGGAAGCCAGCAAATAAAATAAAGTTAGTGTTTTGTAAGCTTGAAGATAAAAGCGTTCCTGTCAAACCAGCAATAATTCCAAGCAAGGTATAGGTGAAAGTAATTCCTCCAACATAGCTAAGCGTCAAGCGAAATGCATTCTTTGGATTAGAGGAGATAATAATGCCTGAAAGTATCGGAACCATAGGTAATACGCACGGAGTCATCGATAACAAAAGACCTGAAAAGAAAAAACCTATTAAAGTTATAATAAAATTCTGTTCGGAAATTTTAGAAATAATAGTTTCAGTCTCTGATATTTCAATATTTGATGAATAATTTTTTACATTGCTTGACTGAATAATTTTAGAAATAGGGGGGTAGCATAACCCTTTATCACTGCATCCTTGATAATCAAGAATAATATTATAATTATCGAGAAATGGTGTTTTGGGTAATATTTTTAGAGTAGTTGAATTATAAAAGACTTCTTGTTTACCAAAAAATTCATCTTCCTTGATTGTCCCATTAGCTATAATTAATTTGATTTCTAAATTCGGGTCAATATTTACATTTGTTTTAGATTTGTACAAATAGTAACCAGGGGCAACTGTAAATTTTATATTTAACATGCTTAAATCTTCAGAGCTGTATATTTCAAACTTAAATGCTTCATCAGCAGATAAAAAAGAATCTTTTTTATTATAAAAAGAAGAGCTTTCGTTCTCAGCAGAAGCAAAAGAAAAAATAAATAATGATAAAAAGGCTATTAAAATTTTTTTTAGGTGTCGTTTCATTTTTTAAGGGCTCTAATATGGCTATAATTATAGTATTATTAGAATAAAATCTGTATTTAATTAATATTAATGAATATCATAACCCAATACTTATGCGCTCGATTCTTCTTTTCGGATTAATTCTATTACCATTTGCTGAAATTTGGGGCTACTTCAAATTTGGAAGCTTGTATGGCTGGTGGTTTTTACTCTATTTAATAGTGATGGCGGTTTTAGGCTGGCGACTAATCCAAGAAGAAAAAACATTAGTCTTATCAAGGTTTATGAGCACCATGGCTCATGGGGGTAATCCTATGAGCCTTATAGTTGGAGCAGCAAAAAATTTGATGGCAGGAGGTTTATTTTTATTCCCTGGAATTTTTACTGATATTATCGCTTTCATTCTTTTGCTCATACCAATATCAGGAGATGATGAGAAATTAAATAAAAATGAGGCAAATCCCTTTGGTAAAAAGAAAGAAACTAACAGCGATGACGTAATTGAGGGAGAGTATCATCGCGATGATGATCTAAAATAAAATATGCCTTACACAGTAACTTTAAAATCTTCAGGAAGAACGTTCCAGGTAAAACCTAGTCAGACTATTTTGGAAGGGGCTGTTGATGCCGGTATTACAATTCCTTATGCATGTAGAAATGGGATGTGTGGCGCTTGCAAGGGAAAGCTAGAGCTAGGAAATGTAATGTTGGAAGACTACCAAGAATCAGCCCTTACAGAACAAGAAAGAACAGATGGATTAATATTGTGCTGCAAGGCATTAGCTACTGAAAACATTACGATTGACATTAAAGAGAGCGAAGGAGAAGAAGTGGCAAAGTCGAAGGTAACACCAGTCAGAGTTGAATCATTAGAGAAGCTTAATAAAGATGTTATCAAAATGATGTTAAAACTCCCTGGAAATGAAAATTTAAAATTTAAAGCCGGACAATATATTGAGTTTATTATGGGTGATAATTCTAGAAGAGCTTTCTCATTGGCTAACCCTCCCCATAAAAATTTGCTAGAGCTTCACTTAAGATTGGTTGAGGGCGGGAAATTTACTCAATATGTATTTAATGAAATGCAAGAAAAGTCAATTCATCGAATCGATGCCCCTATAGGACAATTTTATTTGCGTAAAAGTGAAAAGCCAATCATTTTTGTTGCAGGTGGGACAGGTTTTGCTCCTATCAAATCAGTAATTGAAGATATGATTTTTAATAAAATTAAGCGACCAATTTTTTTGTATAGAGGGGTCGGTAGATTTGATGATTTATATATGAACGACCTTTCCTTAAAATGGGAAAATAGCATAGATGAGTTGAAGTACATCCCTGTGTGCGAAGCTAAATCAGATATTAGTCAATTAAGGATTGGGTTAGTGCATGAAGCTGTTCTCGAAGATTTCCAATCTTTTGATAATGTACAAGTTTATTGCTGTGGTGCACCAGGCTTAGTACAAACTGCTTTCGAATCTTTTGTGAGCCAAGGCCTACCTGAGGATGAATTTTTTGCAGATAAGTTTACATTTGCGCCACCAAAAAAATAATAAATATCTGATATTAATTAGATTTAACAATCTTCAGTAATGAATTTAGAGCTACATCATTTGTAAGAATAATATTATCAGAAGTTAAATCGAGTACTTCCTTAATCCGCGGATGATTAACGATAATTTTTGTTGATTTAAGCCATTGCAAATTACCCCCTTTATTTTGAGCTAGGAGATTTATTGCACTTTCATGACTCGAAATTAATAAAAAAATAGAATTGTAAGCTTTAATTTCTTGTTGGATTTTCATAAAATTAATTGGCAAATAATTTCTAATATAACATTCACCGTAGTCTACATCCGCACCTTTTTCTTCAAGCATTTTTTTTAAGCTCTCGCGACCTCCGACCCCCCTAATGACCAATACTTTTTTATTTTGTATATGCTTAAATACTTTATTATTTAATAAATGCTCAGAATCAAAGTTTTTTTTAGGGCAATGAACATTGATATCAAAATTATCTTTTAGGGCTTTTTGAGTGGTGGGGCCAATACTGGAAAAAATAATATGCTTTGGTAATTTAATTGAAAATTTATCAATACGGCTAATAAAAAATTGTACTGCATTGGTGCTGATAAATATAATATGCTGGTAAATTTTTAAATTATTTAGAATTTCATCAAATCTATCATAATTTTTAAGAGGAATTATCTCAGTCAAAGGGTGGCTAAGTAATGAAATATTTGTATTTTCTAGCCCTTTCAATAGGCCAATATTTTTTTCAGAAGGCCTAGTAGATATGAGAGCAATACTTTTTTTTACAACATTTAGGTTCATAGGCTCGAGAGAATGTCCTTAGCTCCCTTATCAATCAGAATCTGACTCAAAGCTTCCCCAAGTTTGTAGAAATCTAATTTATTACCACTTATTTCACCATGAACAATTCGAGAACCATCTGGCGATGCTACAAACCCTTTTATAATAAATTCATTACTGGATATTGTTGCAAAAGCCCCTAAAGGAACAGTGCAGCTACCAGCAAGCGAACGGCTGACTGCTCTCTCTGCTAAAACGCATCGAGATGTATCATCGTCATTGAGAGATTTTAGAATCTTATTAAGCTCTTTATTGCCATTAAGCATCTCAATACCAAGAGCTCCCTGACCTACCGCTGGAATACTAATTCCAGTATCTAAATAAGCCCTAATTCGTGGTTTTAGGTCTAAACGTATGAGTCCTGCTGCAGCTAAAATAATTGCATCATAATGACCGCCATCTAATTTATTTAAACGTGTTTGCAAATTACCTCTTAAGGGATCTATTATTAAATCAGGATATTTTGCCTTGATTTGACTTTGCCTTCTTAGACTCGATGTACCAATAACCGAACCTTTCGGCATGATATCCATAGAGCTAAAATTATTAGAAATAAATGCATCTCTTGGATCTTCACGTTTTGTAATGGCGACAAGTTGAAATTCCTCAGGAATATCCATTGGCAAATCTTTCATAGAGTGTACGGCTAAATCTGCTTTTTTTTCTATTAAGGCTTTCTCAAGCTCTTTGATAAAAAGACCTTTCCCACCAATAAGTGCGAGGGACTGATTAACTAAAATATCCCCCTGTGTTTTAAACCCTTCAATATTAATTTTTATATCAGGAAATAATAGATTAATTTTAGATTTAATAAACTCTGCTTGCCACATAGCAAGAGGACTTTCTCTAGATGCAATTGTAATTTTTTTAATCATAGTAATTTCTAGATTTTAGCACAGAGACTATTCTTAGATTAGTCATATGATTAGCAATTTTCATATATAATTCATTGAATTAACGAATAAAAAAATAAAATGAAAAAAAATACAAAAAAATGGTCAGAAAGGTTCTCTGAACCTACTAGTGAAATAGTTAAGAGGTATACAGCGTCAGTTAATTTTGATCAAAGGTTAGCGATGTTTGATATTCAGGGCTCCCTTGCGCATGTAGAAATGTTAAAAAAACAAAAAGTAATCTCAGTTACGGATTCTGGTGCGATTATGAAGGGACTAAAACAAATAAAAAAAGAAATTATTGCTGAGAAATTTGAATGGTCGGTTGATTTGGAAGACGTCCACTTGAATATAGAAAGTAGACTAACTCAAATCGTCGGTGTAGCAGGAAAAAAACTACATACAGGAAGATCAAGGAATGATCAGGTTGCAACTGATATGAGACTATATCTAAGAGAGGTTGTGGATTTAACTATCAATCAGATTAAGGCTTTACA